>JANLPX010000477.1:0-3519 GCA_031367485.1 Alphaproteobacteria bacterium
CCATGCCATGCCAAAACGTTGGGCGATCAGGCCAAATCCCTGTTCCATCGCGGCGACCGGCGGCATGGCTCCGTCGGGCCGGAACACGGTGCGCATATAAAATTGGCCCGCCAGGGGATCGTTGAAATGATGGGACTCGACAATCGAGGCATCATTGTCGGCCAGAAAGCCCGAGACCGCAGCGACCACGCCCTTTCGATCGGGGCACTTCAAGATCAGGATGTATCGCGGCTCGCTCGGCACGTCAGGTCCCCGTCAAGATCAGTCGCGCTCTGACTAAACCCATTCTCGCGTAATCTGACTCTCTTTGTGATGCTCAAAAATCACGTGGTCGCCCATTTTTGCGCTGAGGGACTCTGAGAGCAGGAAGGTGGTGGGGCTGGATCGAAGCTCGATGGTGACCGTTAGGCTGCAGTTCCAGTCGCCTCGCGACCAGCTACTTGAGACCTCGTGTCGCCAGAGGCCGCTATTGGCCTGCCCCTCGATCAGTTCGCTGGTCTCGCGGCGACCGCGGGTCACGGTGGTGCCGATGTCCGCCAGGGTGGAGGGCGCGGGCAGGCTTTCCAGAACGATGCGGTAGTGGCCCGCCGCTATGGGTACCGTGGTCACCGCTGGTATCGAGACGGTGGAGGGTCGGGCGTGCCTGATAGGGATCGGGAAGGGTGCGGCTCTCTTCTCCATCGGACGGACCGGCAGATCCAAGCGGCAGTGATCCAGTGCCAGGCTGAGCGTGACGATCTCCGGCGACGGCCAAGCCAAGGGCCAGAGATTTTCGCTGATCGCCACGCGAATGCGGCTACCCTTGGCGAACCGATGACCCACCATGAATAGCGGGAATTCCACATCGTAGAAGGCGCCAGGCACCAGAGGCTGAGGATCGGCATCGGAGTCGCGGTGGGTGAGGTTCTTTAGGCCGTAACTGACCAACCAAGACTTGCCGTCTGCTGTCACCTCGGTGACCCGAACGGCGATCTTGGCGACAGGGCGGTCAGCGGCTACGCGCAGGTAGGCCACAGGGTAGCCCAAGATTTCGGCGTAACGATCCAGGGGCTGGCTGTCGAACGTCAGGGACTTGGCATCGTCCAGGGATTGCTCAATGGGCGGACGGTCAAGCCATTCCGGCTTAGTGAGACCCACGACCTTGTCACCGACGACCTCCGCAGTCTGGGGCGGCCCCGGCTGATCGGATAGTCCGGTAGGCGTGAGATGCAGAACCTTCGGCTTGATGCTCCGGGCGGGCCAATGGCGCTCCGCAATCCAGCGCCCTGGAATCTCTGCTGGGCGGCTCTGCGACCACGTCGCGTAGGGCATGAAGGCGCGCAGCATGGGCTCGTCCATGATCCCCGTCGCTTCCCCCTTCAGCCAGTGGGACCACCACCGCACCTCCTCATAGGTCCAATCCAAGCTCATGGGGTCTGCCGTCCACGGATAGGTGTGACCCCATGGCCCAATCAGGGCCTTGCGTGGCACTTTCAAGTTTTGAAGCAACCGTCCGATGGGGTTCGAATAGGTGTCCTGCCAACCCCCTACCAGATAGGTGGGCACCGCGATTGCCCCCCAGTCCAGCCCCACCGACCCCCGCCGCCAATAGCCATCAAAGGTTTGGTGACTGAGCCAGGTTTCCGTGATCGCCGGGGTGGCGGCCAAACGCTGCCGCCACATCTCCTCCCAGCCCGCGCCGACAATCGCGGGATCAGGCGGCCCGGCCATAACAGCCTTGAAACCCACGCCCCACTGCAGATTGGTGTGCCCAAGTGCCCCTCCGACATAGTGGGCATCATTGGTGTAGCGATTGTCAGAACACCCCAGCGCCACGATCGCCTTCAGCGCCGGGGGCCGCATGGCCGCGATCTGAAGGGTATTGATCCCACCCCAGGAAATACCGCGCATCCCGACCGCGCCGCTGCACCAGGGCTGGGCCGCGATCCAGGCGATGATCGCCACGCCGTCGTTGAGTTCGGGACGGTCATATTCATCGACCATCACACCCTCGGAATCACCGGTGCCGCGCACATCAACCCGCACATAGGCAATGCCGTGACTGGCCAGTTGATGCCCCCAGGCGGTGTCATGGCCACGGTAGCCGTCACGCTTGCGGTAGGGGATGTATTCCAGGACGGCGGGGACGGGGCTTTGGGTTTTAGGGCGGAAGATCCTGGCCGACAGCCTGACCCCACCGGGCATGGGAACCCAAACATGCTCAGTAACTTCGACTTCTTGGCTCGGCGGTAGGTTCCAGGCGGTTGCAGCTTTTGTTCCCGACGACGCAACCAAGCCGGTGGCGGCGACGCGACTCAGGACCTTTCTTCGGGAGATGCTCAAGCAGACCTCGGGGACTCTTGGGGTGGACTGCCAAAACAGTCTCACACTATTGGTTCTGCCGCTTGCTGTTTTGGTCACCTCGCGAGGAGCCGACGGCACAAAATGGCGGAATGTCGATTTCCATTCAGATTGACATTTGTATAGACAAACTGCTAGCTTCGACGGTGAGAAGGGCATGATCGACGGAGAACAGTTTATCAGGCCGATCAGCGCCCGGTACGTGCACAGCAAGGAAGTGGTCGGCTATGAAGAAGACACTGCCAAACCTCACCACTGACGCCGAAGCTTCGGCCTTCGTCGAAACGGCCGACCTATCGCAGTATGACTTGAGCGGCATGGTGCCCAACACCTTCGAGTTTTCGCCCAAGGGCAAGCAGGTGAACATGCGTTTGTCCGAACAACTGCTGACTGCGGTCAAGACAGCCGCCGCCGCGCGGGGCATGTCGTATCAGCGCTTCATTCGCCAAGCGCTGGAGAGGGCTGTGCACCCGGCGTCCTGACAGCGGCGAGAGAGCGGTTTAGGCACCGCACACGTGCGAAACCGTTTCACATTTTTGCCCTCCCCGCTCTAGGTTTGCAAAACACTGATGGAGACGCGACGTGGTTGCAGGTGCGGTAGACGGGTTCACCCAGGATAGGTTCGCTGGCGTGCGAACACAGTTCGCGGCCAATCTCGCTTCGGGCGACGATATCGGAGCATCGGTCTGCGCCACGGTCGAGGGCGAGACAGTGGTCGATCTCTGGGGCGGGTGGGCCAATCAGGCGCAGGCTCGACCTTGGGAGCGCGACACCATCGTCAATGTCTATTCAACCACCAAGACCATGACGGCGCTGACCGCCTTGCTGGTGGCCGACCGGGGGGAGTTGGATTTCGACGCCCCGGTGGCGCGCTACTGGCCGGAGTTTGCCGCCAACGGAAAGGCCGAGGTGAAGGTCAGCCACCTGATGAGCCACTCTGCGGGACTGTCGGGCTGGAAAGTGCCGATCACCCGCGAGACCCTCTACGACTGGGACAAGGCCACGAGCTTGCTGGCCGCTCAGGCTCCGTTCTGGGAACCGGGCACCGCGCCGGGCTATCACGCCATCACCCAGGGCTATCTGGTGGGCGAGGTGGTGCGGCGGATCACCGGCAAGTCGCTGGGCACCGTCTTCCGTGAAGAGATTGCAGAGCCCTTGGGTGCTGACTTCCATATCGGC
>JANLPX010000115.1:0-3743 GCA_031367485.1 Alphaproteobacteria bacterium
TTCGCTTCACCACAGCGTCAGACCCTTTTGGACCTGCGCAGGATCATCCTCGACACCGCCGCCACCAACCCGCTGATCGGCCCCATCGACGAGAGCCTGAAGTGGGGCGAGCCCGCCTACCGGCCCGTGCGCAACCGGGTCGGCACCACCTTGCGGCTAGGGGTGTCGCCGAAATCACCGCAGGCCTGCGCGATCTTCGTACACTGCAAAACCAGCCTCATGGCCACCTTCCGCGACCTCTATCCTGACGACTTTGCGTTCGAGGGGGAGCGGGCACTTGTTCTTCCTGCCGGTTCGCCAATCCCGGTTGAGGCCGTCAGCCACTGCGTCTCACTTACCCTCACCTACCATGCCCGAATAAGAGCGACGGCTTAACGCGCCCAGCTCGCAAACCAATCGGCCAGGCCTTGCGGGCTCATGTGCCGAGCGTCCGCCAGTTCGGCAACTTTGCCGGCGTTTAGAAGTTTGTCGGTTACGGGGTCCACAACGAGCAGCGCCGGAACGCCCTCCAAGCGATCGTTGATGCCGTAGCGGGCGGGGATTTGTAGGTTCTTGTCGAACCGGCCGACATCGACCGTCACCATCACAAAGTGCTTGTCGATGAAGGCTTTAAGCTCAGGTCGGTCGGCGGTACCTGCCAGGATGCGGCAGTCGCCGCACCAGTTGCCGCCCAGGTCGATGATCAGAAGTTTATGTTGGGCCTTGGCTCTGGCCCTGGCGGCGGCCACCACCCGGTCGGCATTGGCGGCCTCATCATAGGGATAGGGCAGCGGGGTTTTCAATTGCGCATAGGAGGCGATGGCCATGCGCGGCGCGCGAACCGCCGCCATGCTGGTGGTGGAAATCAGGGTCAGAGATAAAACGATGGCGAGTTTCAACATCAGCGGGGTCTCACAAGACATGGTTGGCCGCCCAGGCTTGGGCGCTGTCGGCGGCGGGGCCTGTGGCGTCGACGCGGGTCCAGGCTATACGTCCCACATCGAGGTCGAGTTGCATCTGCAGGGTGGCGGTGGTGGCGTCTGAGGCATCACCCTGGCGACCGTCGATGCGAGCAGCGAGCACGGCAGGATCGGCATCTAGCCACACCCCGTGAAAGACCACCCCGACTTGGCGAGCAACGGCTTCGACGCGCGCCCTCAGATCAGGTTGGATAAAAGTCGCGTCCAGCACCACGGCCCGTCCCGCCGACATCAGCGCGCGCGCCTCAGATAGCATTGCATCATAGACCTGGGCGTAGAAGGCTGGTGAATAGTTCACTTGGGACAACTCAGCTTGTGGGCTGACCCCCATCAGGCGTTTGCGGACCTCATCGGTGCGCAACACCACCGCGCCCGGCGCGGCCCCTAAACCCGGCGCGATCAACCGCGCGAAGGTCGTTTTGCCTGAGCCTGACAGTCCACCGACAGCAGTCAGACTAGCTGGTTGCGGGGTCAGATGATCCAAGGCGGCATTGAGATAGGCGATGGCTGCGGCATCGTCGCCACTATGGGCCTGAACGTGGGCGCGAACCCCAGCCCGCACAGATAGCATCAGCGGCAAGGCAGCCAGACCTGCACGATGATCGCCGCCTTGCACCCGAGCAGCTTGGTCCAAGTAGGCCGACAGCACGCGAACCGCAGCGTCTCGCCGACGGCGGAAATCTAGATCCATCAGCAGGAAAGCCAGATCATACTGAACGTCGATATCCGACAGCACGTCATTGAACTCGATGCAGTCGAACAGCACGGGCTTGCCGTTCTCCAGCAGGATATTGCCCAGGTGCAAATCAGCGTGGCAGTGGCGCGCAAAGCCTGCGTCGCGGCGCGCGTCCAACAACGGCTCTTGGCAGCGGTATTCAAGTTCTGTCGCGGCAATTACCGCCTCGACCAGATCGGCACCCAGCCGCGAGGACATCTGGCGCAGCAAATGAGCATTGGAATCGATTGTGAATTTCAGAGCTTTTCCGCCGCCACCCTGGGGGCGCAGATCAGCCTTGGTGTGCAGGTCGGCAACCTCGCGGCCAAGTGCATCGGCCAAGGGGCCGTCTACTGTCCAGGGTTGGGCGGCCAGCACGGCGGTCTCGTCGAACCGACGCATTTCCAGCACATATTCGACCACCTCACCCGGACCATCCAGATCAAGCCCTCCCTGGGCGGCACGGGTCACGCGGCGCACGGCGCGGTAGATGTCTGACGCCGCCGCGCGATTGAACCTAAGCTCACGCTCTAACGCCCAGTGCCGCAAATCCAGCGTGGAGTAGTCGAGGTAGCCAAGATCCACGTGCCGCTTGACCTTGAAGGCTTGGTCACCGGCTAGGTAGACCCTCGCACAGGCAGTCTCGATGGTGGTTTGGGCCTGAGCGGCAAACCAGTCGGCGACCTCGGCTTCCTGGCTGTCGGTCACGGATAGAGGCGCTGGGTCGTCCAGCCTTCGCCCTGGCGATGAAACACTAGCCGCTCATGCAGGCGAAAGGCTCGGTCGCGCCAGAACTCAATGGACTGCGGGACAATGCGGAAACCCGACCAATGCGGAGGCCGCGGCGGTTTGCCCAGGCCGAACTTCAAGCCGAATTCGGCGATGCGTTTCTCGAAGGCCAGCCGATCGGGCAAGGGCTGGGACTGTTCGGACGCCCAGGCCCCGAGTTGGGCGGGCCTGGCCCTGGTCGCCCAATAGGCGTCGGCCTCAGCCTCTGTGACGGCCGAAACCGTGCCGCGCACGCGCACCTGTCGCCGCAGGGATTTCCAGTGAAACAACAAGGCGGCCTTGGGATTTGCCGCCAGCTGCCGCCCCTTGGTGCTGCCCAGGTTCGAATAGAACACAAAACCATCTGGCCCAGCGTCTTTCAGCAGCACCATACGCACATCGGGCGTGCCGTCGGGATCGACGGTGGCCAACGACATGGCATTGGCGTCGTTCAGCTCTTTGGTCACGGCCTCGGCCAGCCACTCGGCGAACAAGGCCAACGGGTCCTGCGCGCTCAGGGGTGCATGGTCGGCAGCAGCGACTTGGCGGAGATACTCATCCTCGCTGGGCGAGGCCGGGATGGCGGGCTTGTCGGTCATAACGTCGATATAGCGCGAGTTTGCCGCGATTGTGAGAGGGGCTTAACCGGTCATTGACCCAAACCCTGAAATTCTCGTCCCGATGATTATGGTCAAGGCAACCAGAGACAGAGCTTCGGCGCGAAACATACTCGCCCTTGGTGAGGGATTTAGCCCGGAAGACTTGCAACGTGCCTATCGCAGCGCGGTGAAGCGCGTCCATCCCGATCGCAGGGGCGGGAACGTCCAAGCCTTCCAGGCCGTTGTCGAGGCCTACGAAATCTTGCGCGCTTCAGGTGCTTGTCAGCCTGCAAGGGTGTCGCCTTCAAAGGTTCGGATAACTCCCGTTATGGCCCTGGAGGGCGGCGAGATTTCAGTTGCCCTTTCGCCGACCGCATCCGTCCAACTGCCCCTGCCGCCTGGGCTTCGCGAGGGCGATCAAATTGCCTTGGGAGACCGCCAAGTCGTCGTCAGCATTGAGAACAAGCCGAACATCATGGTGCGCGGAGACGATGTTTGGATGGATGTATCGGTTGATTTGGACATACTTCCAAAGAATGGACGGGTTGGCCTGGACACCCCAATGGGCCGTCGGGTGGTGTGGATGACGCAGCATGCTCATCAGCGAGGATTGGTGAAATTGACCGGTCAGGGTCTCCCAGCCAGGGGTTTACGCCAGGTGGGTCATCTATTTCTGCGACTGAATACCGACCAGGCCCCCTC
>JANLPX010000506.1:0-16118 GCA_031367485.1 Alphaproteobacteria bacterium
GCCAAGGCGGCCGAGAAATCGGCTCAGTGAACGGTTAAGACAGACCTCGGGAAGGATTGTTCAAACTGACCCATGGCTTGGTCAGTTAGCCGGACGGTCAACCGCGTTCCACCGTCATCCTCTGTCGTGCGATCAATCACACGCCCATGCCGGTAGAGCCATGCCACGGCAGCCCCGTCGCCGGGAGGGGCATGGATCTCGACTGGCGCCGACTCGTCGACGAGCTGAGAGATGGTCTGAAGTAGGGCGTCGCATCCCTCCCCCGTGACAGAGGACACAGCCACCGCCTGATTGAGGGTTCGGCGGGCTTCGCTTTCGACTTCGTCACGGTCTTCTTCTGAAAGTAGATCGATCTTGTTCCAGACTTCGATGAGACGTTTTTGATCCAACTCGACGCCCAGTCGGGTGAGCACAGTGCGAACATCCTGTGCTTGAGCCACGGTCTCATCGCTCGCAATATCGCGGACATGCAGGATGACGTCAGCTTCCTTCACTTCTTCGAGGGTCGCCCGGAAGGCCTCAACGAGCTCATGCGGCAGGTCGGAAATGAAACCGACCGTGTCCGACAGGATCGCAGGTCGACCATCAGGTAGTTTGAGCGTGCGCAGTGTTGGGTCGAGGGTCGCAAAGAGCATGTCCTGCGCCACGACGTCGGAGGTGGTCAGGCGATTAAACAGAGTCGACTTACCGGCATTTGTATACCCAACCAACGCCACCGACGGCACAGGCGCTCTCTGGCGCGCGGCGCGCTGTAGGGTGCGCGTGCGACGGACTTCAACGAGGTCGCGCTTTAGCTTGCTGATCTTGTCAGCCAGAAGCCGACGATCGGTTTCGATTTGGGTTTCGCCTGGCCCGCCCATCACACCGAAGCCGCCGCGCTGACGCTCCAAGTGCGTCCAGGTGCGCACGAGGCGGGACTTCTCGTAGGATAGTCTGGCCAGCTCGACCTGGAGCCGACCCTCACTGGTTCGGGCCCGGCGCGCGAAGATCTCAAGGATCAATCCAGTCCGATCAATGACCTTAACCTGCCAAGCCTTCTCCAGATTGCGCTGTTGAACAGGCGTCAACGCGTCGTCAACTATGGCGACACTGGCATCCAGGCTTTCGCACAGCTCGGCAATCTCCTTGACCTTGCCAGATCCAAAGAGGGTCGCGGGCGTGCGTTTGCGTATCGGCGCGGTGATCGCATCCCGAATTTGGAGATCGAGGGCTAGGGCGAGACCAATGGCTTCATCCAACCGTGCACGTGAGGTTCGAGCCGTGCCCCTGCCCTCGCGCTCTGGGTGAATGACCAAGGCCCCCTGAGGCGGTGCCTCACGGTCAACAGATTTGGTTGTCAATCGATCTCGTCTTCCGCAGGCTCATACAACTGAACAGGTTGAGCCGGCATAATAGTGGAAATGGCGTGCTTATAGACCAGTTGCGACTGGCCATCACGGCGAAGCAGGACGCAGAAATTGTCAAACCAACTGACGACACCCTGCAACTTGACGCCGTTAACCAGGAAGATGGTCAGTGGCGTCTTGGTCTTGCGAACACTGTTCAGGAACGTGTCCTGGAGGTTCTGTTTCTTTTCACTCGACATGGCTTATCGCCCTTTTCTGTTTTCGGACACGAAGGCCGTATCCACACACATGCAGTCTGTAGCTAGCCCGCCGTTTGTGACGAAAGCAATCGCCTTGAACGATCAGATTGCCGTTCTTCGCGCTTGCTCAATATAAAGTCGTCGAAGCCTTGTCGCCACGGGCCCAACTTTCCCGTCGCCGACAGGTTCCCCATCGACAGCCACGACCGGCAAGATAAGGGCCCCTGCCCCTGAAATAAAGGCTTCCCTGGACGCCTTGGCTTCTGCAGGCGTAAAGGGTCGCTCATCGACTCGCATGCCTTCATTGACGATCACCTCCATGAGCGTCATCCGCGTAACGCCGCGCAGGATGTTGGCGTTGGTGCCTCGGGTCCGGAGGATTCCGTCCGCGTCGACGATCCAAGCGTTGGACGAGGCCCCCTCAGTGACCAGGCCCAATTCGTCCACGAACCACGCCTCTGCGGCCCCCCTCTCCTTGGCGGCTTGTTTCGCCAACGCGTTGGGCAATAGCCCAACAGTTTTGATGTCGCAGCGACCCCAACGGTTCTCTGGCGTAGTGATGACCGCGACGCCCTTTGCTGCCTTGGCCTCCGCACTGACCCGGTCAACAGCTTTGACCGTTACGACAACAGCGGGTGTGACCGCACGGGTCGGAAACGCGTGATCGCGGGGCGAGACGCCCCGGCTGACCTGTAGGTAGACCATGCCCTCCCGCACCCGATTTCGTCTGACCGTTTCGTGCAAGACGGCTTCTAGCGCAGCCCGGCTCATGGGCATCGCAATCTTCAGTTCACCCAAACTGCGAGCCAGACGCGTGAAATGGCCTTCGGCATCCCCTAACTTGCCGTCGAACAAGGCCCAGACCTCATAAACAGCGTCGCCTAGCTGATACCCGCGGTCTTCAATGTGAACAGCCGCATCTCCATGTCGCTCATAGCGCCCGTTCACATAGGCGATACGCCCCATCAGACGCGCTCCTCTTCGACCGCACGACCACCTGATAGTCCAAGGGACTTGAGCTTGCGGTGCAGGGCCGATCGCTCCATGCCGATGAACGTCGCGGTGCGGGAGATATTGCCTGAGAACCGCAGCATCTGGGCATTGAGATACTCGCGTTCGAACACTTCGCGGGCCTCACGTAGTGGCAAGGAGATTATCCGCTCAGCACCCAGGGTAATCGCTTGGTCAGTATTGGAGGCATCGCCAGGCATCATATCGGCGGTGATCAGTTCAGACGGGTCACCGGACGACAGGATCAACATCCGCTCGATATTGTTGCGCAGTTGGCTGAGGTTCCCAGGCCAGGGCCTCACCTGCAGGGTTGCTAGGGCATCGTCGGCTAGACGCCGACTGGTCATGCCTGTGGCTTGGCAAATGCGCTGGATGAAGAACTCGACCAGCTCAGGAATGTCCTCGCGACGTTCTGAAAGGCCCGGTACGCTAACAGGGACCACATTGAGGCGATGAAAAAGGTCTTCGCGGAAACGCCCGCTGGCGATCTCGACCCTCAAATCGCGGCAGGTCGATGACACAACCCGCACATCAACCTGGACGTCCTGTCCGCCGCCCACTCTGCGAAAGCGTTGCTCCACCAAGACTCGCAGAATTCGACTTTGAGTCTCCCGAGGCATGTCAGCCACCTCGTCTAGAAAGAGCGTTCCGCCGTGGGCACGTTCAAAGACACCGATCTTAGCCGGGCGACCATTTTCGGCCTCCTCTCCAAAGAGCTCTAGGTCCACGCGTTCCGGGGTCATGCCTGCGGCGCTGATGGCTACAAACTCACTTTTGGCCCGCGCGCTTCCATTATGAATAAGTCTCGCGACCGTTTCTTTGCCGGCGCCTGGAGGGCCTACTATCAAGACCCGACTATTGGCCCCGGAGAGCTTTGCGATCAGGCCGCGCAGCTGTTGCGTCGCGACAGATTTCCCGATCAAGCCTTCCGGCGTTATGGTCTGTGCCCGCAAGCGGCGGTTTTCGCGTTTCAAAGAGGCCGCCTCAAGCGCACGTTCTGTGACCAACAGTAGGCGATCCGACTTGAAGGGTTTTTCTAAAAACTCGTACGCGCCTCGCTTGATGGCGCTGACTGCGGTTTCAATGTTTCCGTGCCCAGAGATCATGATCACGGGCAGGTCGGCATCCAAGGTCTTGACCAGATCCAGCAATTCCAACCCGTCCATCCCGCCGCCCTGCATCCAGATATCCAGAACAAGGATCGCGGGCTTGCGCGCGCGGATCGCCGCCAAGGCCGACTCTGAATCATTTGCGGTGCGGACGGCATATCCTTCGTCTGACAGGATACCGGCCACAAGCTCACGAATGTCGGCTTCATCATCGACGACAAGTACGTCCGCAGACATCACAGAGCCTCAGCGTTAAATTGAGCGGGTTTTGGCGCAGGTTGGGCGATAGCTGTCGTTGGAAACCGCAGAATTGCCCGGGCCCCCGTCTCGTTGACAGCATCCGTGAGGATCAATTCGCCACCGTGATCCTCGAGAATACGTTTGACGATCGCCAAGCCTAGCCCGGTACCCTTATCGCGGGTCGTCACATAGGGCTCGGTTAAGCGGTCTCGATCGCGCGTAGGTAGGCCGATGCCGTTGTCCTCCACGATGATCGATATTCCATTCTTGTTTTCTACTAATTCAGCGGTGATGTGCCCACGAACCGTGGACTCCGATCCGCGGGCCTGGATCGCTTCAGTGGCGTTCTTGAGCACATTGGTCAGGGCCTGAGCAATCATGCGTCCATCAGCTATGAGTGTGATCATCGGCATCGGCTCAATTAGCTCAATATCGATGTCTGAACTTGTGACGCGCTGGGCAAATACCCCAGCCCTCAGGATTTCTGACGCGTCATGCGGCTCGAAACGCGGCGCGGGCATACGGGCAAAAGAAGAGAACTCATCGACCATCCGGCCAATATCGCCAACCTGTCGGACTATGGTGTCGGTACAGCGATCAAATGTATCGAGATCCTCTTTTGCTACACCCTTGCGGAACTTTCGCTGCAGGCGCTCTGCCGACAACTGAATCGGGGTCAGAGGATTCTTGATCTCATGAGCAATTCGGCGCGCAACATCGCGCCATGCGGCATTGCGTTGTGCGGAGACGAGGCGGGTGATGTCGTCGAAAGTCAGGACCAGCCCATCGTCGCTGCGGCTCGCACGAACTCGCAGACGATAGGTGTCGCGCCCTCTAACGAGATCCAATTCGGCCTCAGCGTCGCCACCGATTTTCGCGGATTCAGCGATTAACGCCAATTCAGGTGCAACCTGGGCCAATTGCATGCCGTGGCCCCGATCTCCCGGCAATCCTAGCAGGCTAGCGGCTTGACGATTCGCTGCGGAAATCTTGCCACTGACGTCTGTGGCGATCACGCCGGCAGAAACCTCAGACAATACCGTTTCGATGAACTGACTACGCTGCTTGGCTTCATCGCTCGCCAGAGTAAGAGCTTCTTGTTGGGTCTGAAGGTCGCGGGTCATATTGTTAAATGCGTGGGATAGAACTGCGATCTCTTCGGGGTCGGACTCCGCGTCCACTCTGGCCGTAAGGTCTCCACCAGCCACCCTGCCCGCAGCTTGAACCAATCGACTGACCGGCCCTGATATTGAATTTGCTGCGGCCATGCCAAGCCAAATGGCCCCGACCAAAACCAAGAGTGCCGTCTCTGCGTAGGACAGGGCAAAGACCGTCTGAATGCGTTGCCGACTTTGGGCTGCCTCGCGATATGAACCGAGCGAGGACTCGGCCTCAGTCAAGTTCTCAACGATCCCCTTTTCCACAGGCCGGGTGAGATACAGATATGCGTCTGGATAAGACCTCAACCGATAGAGACTACGCGTTAGATCGGAGGACACGAAAATGTCGCTCTCATCGGCAGCCTTAAAGCCTGACAAGGGGGGTGAAACGAAGGCGGGTGCAGCAGGCCCCTCCGCTCGTGCCAGGATGCGACCTTCCCGGTCAATTAGGTAGGCCGCTGGAAAGGCGTGATCGGCAGCTTGTTGGGCTAGGAAGTGACTGAAAGTAACTGGACTAGATTGAAGTGCTGGCGCGGCCCGATTTAGGTCTGCTGCCATCAAGGTGACGTGGCTGCTGACGTAGCGCTTTTGCTCATCCATATAAGACCGGAAAATGGTCGCAGAATTCTCAACAACCGTCTGGACCCGTGTCGAAAACCAATCATCCACCCCGCGGTTCACCAAGACGCCATAAAACATCGCGACCACGAGAGCAGGAGCCATCGCAGCAAAAGCGAACAGTGTGACGAACCGCAAATGCAGGCGTGCGCCTGCGTCACTGGACTGGGCGTCGAGCAGCGCCAGTAGCCTAAGGCCAACGACCGATGCCAGAAGCAAAATGAGAACAAGGTTGAAGCCGAGAAGCACCAAGATGTTTCGGCTAGCTGGTGCCAGGGGACCTGTTTCAGGTGGCGATGCGGCAAGCAGGATTGCCAAGCCCGTGAGCAGGAGAGCGACGACATAACCTGTGCCGAGTACAAACCTCGATTGAAGGACCCGCCGAACTTTTCCAGCACGGGACATATCTGTCTCTGGGGCATTGGCTACGGAAACCATCGACAGATAGCTTAAGCCCCTGTGTGTTCAAAATCCAACAGTGTTGTGGCTCAAAAGCGTCAATTTCTTCGAGCGCCACGACTCAAGTCGATTTGGAGGTCGAGAATCTTCTTTCGCAGAGTGTTTCGGTTCAATCCTAAGATGTCGGCTGCCTTCACCTGATTTCCCCGGGTAGCAGCCAGCGTCAGTTGGATGAGTGGGCGCTCAACCTCCTCCAGGATCCGGTCATAGAGACCGATGGGCGGGATACCGTCGGGCTGTTCAGCGAAGTATCCGCCGAGATGTTGTTCGACCAGACTGGCCAGCGTGATTGGGCCTTCACGGCCGGGCGCTGGTGCCTGTTGATCTGCAAGTTCGCGATCTACAATCCGTGCAGTGATCAGGTCCTCGCCGTAGAGGGCACATATCCTGCGGACCAAATTCTCAAGCTCGCGTACATTCCCCGGCCATGCATAGAGTTTGAGGCGTTCCAGCGCCGAGTTATCGATATTCTTTGCCGGAAGGCCCTCACGGTTTGCCCGCAGCAGAAATGCGCGCGCTAGGTCTGGAATATCATCAGTCCGATCTCGCAATGGCGGCAGTCTCAGAGGCGCTACATTAAGCCGGAAGAACAGATCCTCTCTGAACAGGCCCTGCTGGATTAGCCCTCTGAGATCGCGATTAGTAGCTGCGATTATCCGAGCATTTGGGCGACGGCCCGTCTTCGGGTTGAGGGCTGTCTCCGAACCATCAATGACGCGCAAGAGCCGAGTTTGGGCATCGAGCGGCATGTCGCCGATCTCATCCAGGAACAGCGTTCCACCATCGGCCTCTACCAACTTACCGATGCCACCGTCGTCACGCCCAAACAGCTCGGTCTCGACCCGCTCACGCGGAACGGCAGCTAGGTTGATGACGACAAACTTGCCGTCCTTGCGCCGTCCCATGTCGTGCAACGCGCGCGCGACCAATTCCTTTCCAGTCCCGCTTTCACCCAAGATCAGTACAGTCAGATCCGCACCGACCAACCGTGAGATAGTCCTGTAGACATCCTGCATGGGGCCCGATCGCCCAATAAGCGGCAATCGTTCGTCTCGTACAGCCCGGGCCTGAGCCTTGGAGGTTTCTGCATCTGCCGGGCGTGCCAGAGCACGGCGCGCAAGGGCCGTCATGTCATCAAGATCAAATGGTTTTGAGACATATTCAAACGCACCAACTTCGGCAGCATTCACTGCCGTCAGGAGCGTATTCTGGGCACTCATCACAATAACTGGGAGTTTCGGACGTTCTTTCCTGATCCTTGGCAGCACGTCGAAAACGTTCTCGTCGGGCATCATCACATCGGTGACAACTAAGTCCCCTTCCCCCTCAGACACCCATTTCAGCAAGGTTGCTGCATTGCCGGTAGCCCTGACTTGGTAACCAAGTCTCGTAAAGGCTTGACTGAGCACTAGCCGGATTGATGCATCGTCGTCGGCTATGATGATCTTCTTGTTGGCATTGGCTGCTGCGTTCATTCCGGGGCATCCTCGGCAGACACAATGGGCAACAAAACTCGGAACGTCGTGCGACCCGGTTCAGAGTCAAAATCGATTAGGCCGCCGTGGGACGAGACCAACTTCGAAACCAGGGCAAGGCCTAGTCCCGCGCCGTTGGCTTTCGTCGTTACAAAGGGTTGGAATAGGCTCTCACGAAGATGCGCTGGCACCCCTGGCCCATTATCTTGAATGCGTATCTCCAGCGGTGCGCCGCGGAGGATTTGTCCGTGCGCCGCACGAACCTTCACACCATGACGAAACGCCGTGGTGATTGAAACTTCGCCACGCCCGTCGCCCCGGGCATGGGCCGCTTCAGCTGCATTTTTGACGAGATTGAGGAAGACCTGAATCAGTTGGTCTTCGTCGCCGGGTGTCATTGGCAGAGAGGGGTCATATCGCTCCTTAAGAACCAGCCCATCAGCAAAACCGTTGGCCGCCAAAGCCCGAACGCGATCCAGGATTTCGTGGATGTTTATCGGATGACAATCTGGCAGCGCATCATCGGAGAAGGCTTCCATCCGATCGACCAGCCGTCGAACGCGATCAGTTTCATCGACAATCAGCTGAGCCAAGGGTGTGTCCTCAGGCTTTGCGCTGGCCTTTAGTAACTGTGCTGCACCTCGGATCCCGGCCAGCGGGTTTTTGATCTCGTGGGCGAGCATCCGGCCAAGCCCCACAATGGTTCGCAATCCCGCAGCCTCGACACCTCCGCGTTCTCCGCCAAATGTTCCAGCCTTTGTGTGTAGCGTCAGCAACACTGAACCGTCGCCCAACGGGACAGCCGCGCCGTCAGCTTCAAACGATGGGTGACCGAAGAGATTTATTTCAACCCCTCGCTCCCGAACCGCAGCCCCCTCTTCCAGCGCTCGCTCCAACAACGAAACCAAAGATGACCCGACAGGGAGCGCAGCCCCAAACCGACCGCGAGTCAAAAGGCTTAGGCCCTGACCAAATAGCCGCTCTGCCGCCTCATTCACGGCAACCAGCGCCCCGTCAGCATTCACCACCAATGCCGGTTCGGGAGAGAGATCAAACGCGGCAGACTTGAGCGCGGCTAGGCCTAAGCCGTCATTGGCTTGCTTGGAGAGCAGTGTCATGCCGCCCACCGCGCTTCATCTGAATTCCAAAGCTCTGTCAGGCTGGCTTCAACATCACGGGGCGCGTCCAATCTGCATAGACGCTGACGCGCCAACCTTCGATCTTGCTCGGTTGCGGGCCAAGGCGCTTGCTCGACATAAGCGGCCAAATGCTTGCGAAATATCCGCAATCCGAGATGCTCTCCGTAGAAGGCTAAGCTGTCGCGAAAGTGGTCCAAAACTATGTTCAATCGGCCGGCTAAGGTCGGCTCAGCGAAGGTCTTCCCATCTAGCTCAGCCTGGATCTGCGCCGCGATCCATGGTCGACCATAAACTCCCCTGCCAATCATCACAGCATCAGCCCCGGACTCACCCAGGGCCAATCGTGCGGTCCTCACATCGACAATGTCACCATTTACAATAACAGGAATTGAAACCGCTTCCTTGACCCGTCTAACCGCTTTCCAGTCGGCTGACCCCCTGTAGAATTGACACCGTGTTCGGCCATGCACGGTGATGGCCTTGACCCCGAGCATCTCGGCCCGAGCGGCAATCTCCGGCGCGTTCTTGCTCGCATCGTCCCAGCCTAGCCTCATCTTGACGGTCACAGGTAGGTCGACGGCTTCAACTGTTGCTGCAATCAGGCGCGCTGCCAACTCCGGCTCCCGCATCAATGCCGATCCGGCGACGGCACCCTGGGTGACCTCTTTCGCAGGGCACCCGAAGTTAAGGTCAATGATCTGAGCCCCGGCCTGGGCCGCAAGCCGCGCGCCTTGCGCCAAGTGACCAGGATCTCGACCTACGAGCTGAACGACCATTAGGGGTAGCCCTGTTCCGACCGCTGCGCGTCGCACAACATCGGGTCGTCCCCTGGAGAATTCGGCGCAGGCTACCATTTCGGTGGCAACATAAGCAGCGCCAAGTTGGCTCGCAGCCCGGCGGAACGGGAGATCTGAGACCCCGGTCATGGGAGCCATCCAGACCCTACTGCCCACCTGTACGCCGCCCACCGCGAGCAAATTGCTCATTCTTAAGTCACCTCATACGCCGCCTTTTTAGGCAATTGCTGCAGCGCAGTAAAGCCCAATTCACGCCAATGCCCTGGACATGGGGCAATTGCAGCCTAAACAGCCCAAATGATCTTTTCCGTCATCATCGTTGCGGCGGGTTCCAGCTCGCGGGCGGGGCCGGGAGCACCTAAACCGTGGAGAGAACTCGCGGGAAAACCCGTGCTGTCCTGGTCGATTGATCGTTTTGTCGCAGAAAATGCCCGTCAGATCGTTGTAGTGGTTGCCGAAGATCGCATCGTCGAGACAAGGGTACTACTTTCTCGGATACCCACAGCGAGTGCGGTTCTCGGAGGAGCGTCCCGTGCGGCTTCCGTCGAGGCGGGCCTCAAGGCATTGTCGGCGACCCAGCAAGAGATCGTGCTGGTTCATGACGCAGCGCGACCGTTTGTAAGCGGTAAGCACATCAGCGACCTTCTCGTGGCTATGGATGATGCAGACGGAGCGATACCCGCGCTGGCTGTTGCCGATACCCTGAAGCGCGTCGCCGACCCGGGAATAGAGACGATCTCACGCGAAGGCCTTTGGCGAGCCCAGACACCACAGGCGTTTCGCCACGACATCTTAGTTGCCGCCTATGGGCGTCGGCCTAGGGATAGCGAGCCCACTGATGACGCTGCGGTGGTCGAGCACTTCGGTGGCCGGGTCGTGATGGTTGCGGGTGATCCTATGCTGATGAAGCTGACCTACCCGGAGGATTTCGTTATGGCCGAGCGACTTTCAACGACCTTGTGGCAAACCAGGATCGGACAAGGGTTGGATGCGCACCGTTGGGGACGCGGCGATCACGTCTGGCTCTGTGGGATCAAACTCGCCCACAGTCAGAGTTTAGTCGGTCATTCTGATGCCGATGCGGGCCTTCATGCGGTGACTGATGCTGTACTGGGTGCCATGGGTGACGGGGACATTGGTGAGCATTTCCCGCCAAGTGACCCGGCATGGAAAGGCGCATCCTCGGATCAGTTCCTAGCCTATGCCGTTGGTCGCCTTCGCGCCCGGGGGGGGCGCATTTCGAATGTCGATGTCACTTTGGTATGTGAACAGCCAAAGATCGCGCCTCACCGTCAAGCGATGCGAGTGCGGCTCGCTGACTTGCTCAGTATCTCGATTGATCGGGTCAGCGTCAAAGCCACCACGATGGAAGGCATGGGCTTTACCGGCCGTGGCGAGGGACTCGTCGCTCAGGCCATCGCTCTAATCGAAATGCCGAGTTAGTTTCCCGATTTTAGGCGATCCCGTAGCCGAGTGATCATCGCTCCAGCGACATTCGTATAGTCGTCGGTCCAGGCCTTTGCTTGATGCGGATTGGTCTCCTTCCAGCGCGGATCAGCGGCGAATTTGGCGAGAGCATTCGCGTTGTGCGCAATCACCATAGCATCTTCGGCAGACTCCCAAAGTGGCGGCACCCCCTCGGGAAGGACGTGTTCCTGCAACAACGCAACGCCACCAGCCGCACTGACAGCGGCCATCGCAGGTCCCTTGAGATCGAGATTCCGGTTCGACAGGTGAAGGATCATCACGCCATCCAGCTTAACGTGCGTGAGATAGCCACGCAGGGCCTCAACGGTCAGTAGGTGTGCAGGCACGCTGTCAGACGAGAAAGCGTCGATCAGCAGGATGTCGAAGGTGTTCGGTGGTTCATCTGCAAGGGTTAACCGCGCGTCGCCCACGACGAAATTGACCGGACCTCTGGCGCACTCCGATGTGTAGCTAAAATGCTTCGGATCGGTGGCAATGCGAATGACCAACGGATCGATCTCAAAAAACGTCAGACGGTCAGTAGGGCGAACATAGGCAGCGACAGCGCCAGTCCCCAATCCAACAGCTCCAATACGAATGGCAGGCTTGGCTTCCCGAACGCTCCTGAAAACCTGTCCGATTGGCGTATCGGGCGCATAATAGAGCAAGGGACGACACCGAAAGCGTGGATCCTCAGCTTGGGCTCCGTGAAGCGTCGTACCGTGCGCCAGCATTCTGACTTCGCCGCCGAGACCCGGCACGACCATTCGAGATTCCTTCACAACGCCGAAGAAGCTGCGCCAGCTTGTGCGCACATCGACCCTGTCACCCGAACGCGCCGCGGTGACTGTGATGACTGCTATGAGGACGAAAAATAGCCAAGCGCGGGCGCGGATCAAGAATGCCGAGACGATAGCGCCAGCCAGCAGAAGTTTCACGAGCAGTCGCGCTGCGGCTTCGCTCTGCATGCCCAGTACATTCAACCCCCGCCAGAATGGGTCTGTGGCGTTCAGAGCCAAATAGAGCGCCGAAAACGCGCAGGCCGAACCGAACACGAGGGTCGCCCATCGCCACACCTCGATCCGGCCCCGGCCCCACGGCAAAGCCAAGCATGATAGCGCCAGAACTAAGGGATACTCCCAGACGCCATTGAAGATGATCGGGGCTACAAAAGCGTTGAACCCACCGCCGACAACGCCGCCCAGCGACATCCAAAGATAGAAAGAGGTCAGGTGGGCGGGATCTGGCCTGCGCGCTACAAGAGCCTGGTGACAGACCAGCGCGGTCAGGAAGAAACACCCCAGATGAAGGGGCAAAGATGTCGCCAGATTACTGCCGGAAAAGGGTAATACAGCAACGCAGGCCGCCAAGGCCGCGCCCTGAAGGGTCAGGGTCAAATCTGAAGACATCACCTGTCTTGACGCAAAAGCCAGAATGAATGTGACGAGATAGAGCGCCAGAGGGATGACCCAGAGAAAGGGTGCCGATGCGACGTCCGTGGTGATATATGTGGTGACGCCGAGCATTAGGCTTGATGGAATGGCGGCCAAAAGTATCCAAACTAGCCGGTCAATCCAGGTGGGGCGAGACGACGATCGCAAGGCCGTAGATAAAGTCGCCTCGCCCGAAAGTCGGCGACCGAGACTCAGCATCAAGCCACCAATCAAGACGACGAAGCCACCGTAGGCGGCACTCCACCCCAAAGTCTGGACGTGCAATGACGCGAAGGGCTCGACGATCGCCGGGTATGCCAATAGCGCGAGCAAACTGCCGAGATTGCTCGCCGCATAAAGTGAATAGGGCTCAATTCCACCCTGCGCGTGTTCCATCCGCGCGTGCCAGGACTGGGCCAGCGGTGCCGTGGCAGACAGGATCGCGAACGGCGCTCCGATGGTAGCGAGCAGCGCTCCCAGCAACCAAACCGCCGGATGTTCGACATTTGGAGGGCCGAACGGAGTCAGAACCCGCAACGGCAAGATGGCCGCTGCTAGCACCAGCAGGCCGCCGTGGATCAGACCTTGGGTTCGAATTGATCCGATCCGTTGCAGCAAATGGGCGTAGCCGTAACCAAGCAGTAGCATCGCCTGGAAGAAGGCTAGGCTCGTATTCCACACCGACGGACCGCCGCCTAACAGTGGAAGCATGATCTTGGCGACCATCGGCTCGACCATGAAGACCAGCGCTGCGCTTGCAAAAACGGTGAGGGCAAAAACCCGCTGTAGCCAAGGCCTGGAGTGACCCGGGATAGATTCCAATGTCGTCATGTTCTCGAATCGACTTGTGTCTGCTGCGGGGACGATGTTGTGGTCGCAATGCGCCCTTGCCTAGCTGCGTCGGAGTCTAAGTCGTGTTTTCTCTCGAAATCGAAACCCTGGCCCGCCTGTTGGTCGACGAGGCCAGAGAACGCTCCCTGCGGATTGTTACGGCCGAGAGCTGCACGGGCGGACTTGTAGCAGCCGCAATATGCAACATTGCCGGCGCGTCGGATGTCTTCGAACGTGGTTTTGTGACCTACACGAACCGCGCAAAGCAAGAGATGCTCGGCGTCCCAGGGGATTTAATCGCGGACTTGGGCGCGGTCTCGGAACCTGTAGCCAGGATGATGGCCGAGGGGGCCCTGGAAAACTCAAATGCACACTTGGCTGTCGCCATCACAGGTGTGGCTGGCCCCGGCGGCGGGACGCGGATGAAACCTGTTGGCACGGTTCACATCGCCACGGCACGAAGCAACCATGGCCTTTATCATCGCCAGGAATTCTTTCAGGTCGAAACTCGGTCTGAAATTCAACTTGCCGCGGTGCAAGCGGCGCTTGAGGCGCTTCGCGAGCGGATCAAGTCCTAGCCGTAAAGGGTCGCGGCACGTTCTTCAAAGCAGCGCATTAACCGGGCGACGGCGGCCTCAAAGTTTTGTGCAAGAAGCCCGTCCAAAAGGCGAGACTTGAAGGCAAAATCGATATCAAATTCGACACGAGACCCGCCCGACTCAGGCTCAAACCGCCAGCGATTGCGCAACTTCTCGAAAGGCCCCGAGATTAGGTCAACATCGATTTGTCGACCTGTTGGATCGCATCGAACCCTGGTGGAAAACTGCTCTCTGAGAAACGAAAATCCAACTCGGGCTTCCGCATCCAACCAGGCCCGCCCCCCATCATCCGTGCGGTGATTCCATGTTCGCATCGCGGTGATCCAGGGCACGAATTCCGGATATTTCTGGACGTCGCCCACCAGGGCCACCAATTGATCCGGCGTGTAGGGCAGGTGTTTGGTGACATGATGGCGCACTTAGATCTGTGTGGCCTTGGCCAGTCGCGCAGACTTGAGTTTGGCGAAGTCCTCACCGGCATGATGAGATGAACGCGTAAGCGGGCTGGCGGACACCATCAAGAAGCCTTTGGCGCGTGCGATCTCCTCATAGGATCGGAATTCGTCAGGGGTGACAAAGCGATCTACGGGGGCATGTTTGCGAGAAGGCTGCAGATATTGGCCGATAGTCAGGAAGTCGACACCGGCTGAACGCATGTCGTCCATGACCTGCATCACCTCTGACTTCTCTTCACCTAACCCAACCATCAGACCCGACTTTGTGAACTGGTTCGGGTCACGATCTTTGACGCGTTCGAGCAGGCGCAGGGAATGAAAGTAGCGCGCGCCTGGCCGGATCGACAGATAGAGGCGCGGCACGGTCTCAAGGTTGTGGTTGAAAACGTCGGGTCTGGCGTCGATCACCAACTCGGCCGCCGACACAGGCTTTCTCAAGAAGTCCGGGGTAAGGATTTCTATGGTGGTCCCAGTCGCCTTGCCCCGGATTGCATGAACAACGGCTGCAAAGTGTGCTGCGCCACCGTCAGCCAAATCATCTCTGTCGACCGATGTAATGACAACGTGCTTCAGCCCCATCTTTAGGACGGCCTCGGCCACGCGGGCAGGCTCAGTAGGGTCGAGGGGATCTGGCTTGCCGGTTGCCACATTGCAAAAAGCGCAGGCGCGGGTGCAAATCCCACCCATGATCATCATCGTCGCGTGGGCTTGGCTCCAGCATTCGCCAATATTCGGGCAGGCAGCTTCTTCGCAGACTGTCACCAAGCCATGCTCTTTGACAATGGCCCGCGTCGCATTGTAGCCAGCAGATCCGGGAGCCCGCACCCTCAGCCATTCCGGTTTGCGCAGCATCGGGGTGTCCGGATTAGCCTGCTTCTCCGGGTGACGCGGTCTGGAACCCGCCAAGGTGTCGATCACTGTCGCCATATCCCTTAGATCGGACGTCTGGGCCGATGGATCAAGTCGTGATCGACAGGGTTGCCTTGTCCCCGTGTCGCAGGCTTTTAGAACGGATGTTCCGCGCAGTCGCATTGCTGGTTTTGATGGTGCTGTTTTCGGGATGCACGCCCAAGGTTTCTGACGCGCCTTTTTCAGACAGCCGGGTGCCAGCCGGTTTAAGCACAGGGCAATATCCACCCCTAGGCTGGGCTTGGGGATACGTTCAAACCGGAAATCGGCCGCCACAACGGTACGGCGTAACGTCGTCGTCAGTCGTACCCCGGGCAGATGTGGTCATCCTCCCTGGATATGGTGAAAGCGCTGAAGTTTGGTTTGAGACGGTTCGTGACCTCGTTGCGGAGGGATTCACGGTTTGGGTGCTGGAACGCTCTGGCCAAGGTGGATCCGGGCGATACGTGATGCCGCGTGACTTAGGCTACGTGCCAAGTCTTGAGCCCGACATAACGACCCTTCGCGCTTTCATTCGCACCATCGTGCGACCTAGGTCCGGGCGGCGGGTGGTTCTGATCGGCTATGCCGATGGTGCCATTGTAGGTCTTCGCGCCGTTCAAACCGGGCTAGTCGTCGATGCACTTGTGATGGAGTCACCATATCTCGCGAAGCCCACGGCCAATCGAATTAAAAGTCTAGAGCGGTTCCCCTCGCTGGGATGGAAGCCTTGGCATCGAAACACACCCGACGAATTTGCTCGAGGTCTAACTCACGATCGGAGGCGAGGAGGGCTCGGTGTCGCTTGGCAGACGGCCAATCCAGATATCAGAATGGCCGGTCCAAGCCGAG
>JANLPX010000022.1:0-1792 GCA_031367485.1 Alphaproteobacteria bacterium
CTTGGTCCTGGAACTTGACGGCGAAGTGGTCGAGCGGGTGGACCCGCATATCGGCCTGCTGCATCGCGGCACAGAAAAGCTGATGGAGTATCGCACCTACCTCCAGAACATTCCCTATTTTGACCGCCTCGACTATGTCGCCCCCATGAACCAGGAGCATGGGTTCTGCTTGGCTATAGAGAAGCTCTTGGGCGTCGATGTGCCGATCCGCGCCAGCCTGATCCGCGTGCTCTATTGCGAGATCGGTCGAGTGTTGAACCACCTGCTTAATGTGACCACCCAGGCCATGGATGTGGGCGCGCTGACCCCACCCCTGTGGGGCTTCGAAGAGCGCGAGAAGCTGATGGTGTTCTATGAGCGGGCCTCAGGGGCACGTTTGCACGCCAACTATTTCCGGCCCGGTGGCGTCCATCAGGACCTGACCGAGGCCCTGATCAGTGACATCGGCGACTGGGCCAAGGCCTTTGCGCGGCCTCTGGCCGACATCGATAAACTGATCACCGGCAACCGCATCTTCAAGCAGCGCAATGTCGATATCGGTGTGGTGAGCAAAGACGAAGCCCTGGCTTGGGGCTTTTCCGGGGTGATGGTCCGAGGCTCTGGCATCGCCTGGGATCTGCGGCGCAGTCAGCCCTATGAATGCTACAACGACTTCGAATTCGACATCCCTCTGGGCATTAACGGCGACTGCTACGACCGTTATCTCTGCCGGATGCAGGAGATGCGCGAGAGCGTCAAAATCATTCTGCAATGCGTGGATCGCCTGCAGAAGACGCCCGGCCCCGTGATGAGCGACGACAACAAGATCGTACCGCCCCGCCGCGGCGAGATGAAACGTTCGATGGAAGCGCTGATCCAACACTTCAAGCTCTATACCGAAGGCTTCCATACCCCCGAAGGTGAAGTCTATGCCGCCGTTGAAGCCCCCAAGGGTGAGTTCGGCGTCTATCTGGTCAGCGACGGCACCAACAAACCCTATCGCTGCAAGATCCGCGCGCCGGGCTTTCCGCATCTGGCGGCGATGGATTGGATGAACAGAGGCCACATGCTGGCCGATGTTTCCGCGGTGCTAGGCTCACTCGACATCGTGTTTGGTGAGGTCGATCGATGAGTGCGCCAGCCTGCATCAGCCCATTCGATGTGGTTGAGGGTCAGTTCGAGGCCTACAACGCCCAGGACCTCGACGCCTTCTGCGCGTTTTATGACGACAGGGCCGAGATCGCCGATTTCAATGGTGCCGTGACGGCCTCGGGGATTGCGGCGGTCCGGGCCCGTCACGCAAAACTGTTCGCCGACTTTCCGCAGAACCAGGCCGAGCTGCGCGCTCGTATCGTGCTCGGCAACCGAATCATTGATCATGAGCGTGTCAGCCGCACGCCCGGCGGCGACACCTTCGAAGTGGCCGCCATTTACACCATCGCCGACGCCAAAATCGTCCGCGTCGATTTTGTGAGGCCCTAACCCGTGAGCGTTCGTCGCCTTGCCGCCATCCAACCCGACAGCTTTGCCTTCAGTGCCGCCAGCCTGAAAGAGGTTGCTGTCTGGATTGCTAAATACCCAGCGGGCCGTCAGCAATCAGCAGTCATTCCGATGCTGTGGCTGGTGCAGAAACAAGAGGGCTGGATTTCAGAACCCGCCATTCGTGCTGTGGCCGAGATGTTGGGTATGCCTAAGATTCGAGTACTGGAGGTGGCGACCTTCTACACGATGTTCATGCTGGAGCCTGTCGGCACTCATGCCCTGGTCCAGATTTGCGGCACAACACCGTGCATGTTGCGCGGAGCGGGCGACC
>JANLPX010000036.1:0-2566 GCA_031367485.1 Alphaproteobacteria bacterium
AGCGAGCCTTTCGTGCTCAGGATGATGGCCATCGCCGCCAGAGTGTAGGCCAGGGCAGCATAGATCGCGCCGTCGTGGCCTAGGTCGCTAAACCGATTGAACGACCAGTGCACCAGGATGGCGGGGATCACGGCACCCCCGGTATTGATGGTCACCCAGGCCATTAATACTGTCACCGACACCATCGAGACGCAGAACCAGCCGAGCGGCAAGCTGGACTGCGGCATCCCGGAGAACAGGAAGGCCGGCAGGTGCCACACCGTCCAGATGACGCCGAGCAGCAAAGCCGCAGTGGTCGGGCTAAAGCGGTCCAGCATCCTTGGCAAAGCAAACCCCCGCCACCCTGGGTCCTCGCCAATGGGGCCGGGATCGAGCACGAGCAGCGCGACACCCGCCATGGCGAAGTGTGGCCAGTGCGCAAAGTCGAACAGGGGCGGCGGCGGGGTATCCGTCAGGAGCGCCTGCAGGAAACGTGCGCTCAGAGCCACCGCTGCAATTCCGAGCGTAGCCACCACGTACCAGCGCAGGGGGAACCGCCATCGGAAGATCCGACCGAGCAGATCTCGCAGGCCCGCCCGACCATCCTTGGCTGCCGCGATCGCAAAGGCCAGGATCGTAGGCGACCAGACGGTTAGAAAGATTAACGGGTTCCAAAGCGAGACCGACCCGAAGACCCGGGTCATCGGGCCGCTCGCCACCGCGAACAACAGGCCGACCCCCCAGGCGAAACCGAAGACCAGACCGTAGTACAGCCACAGGCCATCTCGCCTTCGGGTGACCTCAGCAGACGATATTTCAAGGTTGTGCATACCAGAGCGCTCCCAAAAAGAAGCGCATGGAAACGCGTCATGGGCAGGACGTCGCGGCGACAATGAAAGAGACTGATTGATTCCGAACTTATTATTCGTCGGGCAGGGCTTGAGCCGCTTTTCGCCACGCCGTCGGCGTCAATCCTGTGGCCGCTCGGAATGCGCGATTGAACGGGCTCAGGGACCCGAACCCCAGGTCAAAGGCGACACTGGCGATGGTCACTTCTGCTTTTGTCGGATCGACCAAGCGCGTCTTGGCGGCTTCGATCCGGTAACCGTTCACAAAGTCTGCGAAATTGCGATGGCCCAGCCGGGTATTGATGAGCCGACGCAGCCTATGTTCCTGGCTTCCTAACTCTTGCGCCACCACCCCGATGCTCAGGCCTTCTCGGTTCCAGCCGCCAGCATCCATGAAGGCCTCCAGCTTGCCCAACAACAGGCGGTCAGCGGCCATCAGCGTCGCGGGCACCTGAACTGCCGGTATCGGCAACAAGGTCGCACGCGCTTGCAGCAAGAGGCCGCCCATCGCTAGACCCAGCGCGGCAATCGAGACGGCACGAAAGTCCTCTCCGAGGGCAAGGTCGGCCCAGACACCGCCGCGCCCCAGCCAGTGCAACGCACCAGCGGTGCCCTGACTCGTCGCAAACAGCGCGGCAATCCCGAGGATCACCAGGCGAGACGCGCGCCGACTGTCGACGAGATCGTCACGCCAACTGCCAAGCACCACAAAGACCGCGTGCAGGCAAAGACCCGCCGCAGCGACATTAAAAGTCGCCAGCAGCATCTGGTTTCGTTCAGGCGGCATCAGGCCAGGCGGCACCAAGATTGTCACGCCACCCAACAGCAAGAGTAGCGCAGCAGGTAGAAAGGTCGCCCACCGAAAAGGGCGATCCTGGAACACACAAACGACGAACGCCCAGAAGAATCCGGCCGCCGGAAAGGTCAGCCAGAGCAGCAGGTTGTCCGCGCCGACAACCTGTTCAGACCCCGTAAGCGTCCAAGCGGCTGCGCTCAGGCAGGTCAAGATCGTGGTGATCTTGGTGTCGCGGTTGAGATCACTTCGCCAGACACTTAAGGCGGTTACGAGGAAGGCTCCGACGGCTATGCCTCGCAGTAGGGGCACCGCGCTAGACAGCATTTGGCCCCTCCGCCTCAGGGTTCCGGCGAAACCTGGATCAACAGCTTGCCGTCATGATCGCCGGTGAACAGCCGCTGTAGCGAGGTCATGGCCCCGTCCAGACCCTGATCCACATGCACCTTCCACTTCAGCTTGCCCTCCATTACCCAGGGGATCAGCTCGGCCATAGCCTCGCCAGCGCGGGGCAGGAAGTCGGTGATGATGAAGCCGCGAATGGTCAGGCGATGCATAAGCACCCGGGAGAAATCCGTTGGCCCTAAGGGGCGGTCATCGTCGTTATAGGTCGAGATCATCCCGCAAAGCGGCATGCGGCCGAAATTGTTCATGCGGCTGACCACGGCGTCCATGATGTCGCCGCCGACATTCTCGAAATTGACATCGATGCCGTTCGGGCACAGCCGGTCCAGCGCCGCGCCCACGTTTTCGTTCTTATAGTCGATGGCCCCATCGAACCCGAGCTCGTCGGTCAGCCAGTCGCACTTGGCCTTGCCGCCCGCGATGCCGATCACCCGGCAGCCCTTCAGCTTGGCGATCTGCCCGACGATGGAGCCCACCGCACCGGCCGCCGCAGACACCACCACAGTCTCGCCGGGTTGCGGTTTGCCGATCTCGCAGAGCC
>JANLPX010000039.1:0-4260 GCA_031367485.1 Alphaproteobacteria bacterium
GGACAAGTAGGAGCTTCCGATGACCCTCACCGCACACTGCCACTGCGGGCGCACTGCTTTCGAGATCGACGGTGAACTGCCCGAACAACTGACCCGCTGTACCTGCTCGTTCTGCTCTAAGCGCGGCCATCTCTATGCCTACTATACGCCCGACCAACTGACCGTAACCCAGGCCGACAGCGACGCCGTCTATCGCTGGAACTCTAAGACCGTGGCCAATCATTTCTGTAGCGCCTGTGGCTGCGACCTCTATGCCGACAGTCCCGACTTCAAAACCGATGGATCCTGGGACGGCAAGACCCGCAAGATCGCCGTCAACGCGCGCCTGTTCGACGACTTCGAAGCCGCTGACTGGCCCGTGACCGTGATCGACGGGAAGAACTTGTGGTGACGATCAGTGTTCGCCCAGTAGCCACCCATGCGCACAGCCAGACCGTATCTCACTGGAACCCACGACTGTGGTCAGCCGTTCCTGATTTAATATCGAACTGGGAGACTTAATTCAGTGACAACAATCTTGAATCCGTCTGCCGCTCGCAAGATATCTCGGCTCTTTATGCTTGGCACCGACGCCATAACTGACATTTGGTTGGGCATCTGGACACTTGGTCCCATCCGACACCGAATGCCGGATGCCGGCTCTCGAAATGTTCATTATGAACCTCTGCGATACAGTGCCGTCCGAGCTCTGAGTGGCCGATTGTCTTGCGATGCCCAAGATGTCGTTTGCGACATTGGGTGTGGCAAAGGCAGACTTGTCTGCTGGTTCGCTCGTCAGCCAGTCTCACGCGTTATTGGGATAGATTTGGACCCCGAGCTAACGGCTGCAGCTGAAGCAAATTTACAAAACCTACGCCGACGTCACGCAATGGCAGAAATTCGCACGGAAGACGCGACGGCAAGTGACTTCGACGGCGTAACCGTCTTTGTCATGAATAATCCATTCGGTGCGGAAGTTATGAGCGCCGTGCTGGAGTCAATCAGAATGAGTTTGACCCGCTCTCCCCGACCTATTCGCCTAGCTTACATCACGCCGGTCCAAGCCCATGTCGTCGATCAAGCCGATTTTCTAGAATTCGTTGAGGAATTTCCGTATATTTACGACAATTCTCAACAGTCGGCTCGCATTTATGCGACCCGGTGATCCGGCACGGTCGAGACAGAGTTGGGCAATCTCCCGGATGGGCCCGACCAAGTTTTGAGCTTCTCGTTATGGCGACTCCTGGCAGCTTCCCCTTGGAAAATGGCCTATTCCTATATCATTTAGACTGCATCGCCCTGCCAAGGACCGCCCATGCCCGCTCCCGCTGATTTCGTCTGGCCCAACGGGTGGAAGTTTGCCCTCTCCATCGTGGTCAATGTCGAGGAAGGCGCCGAGCAGAATATCCGCGACGGTGACAAGGGGCCCGAGCCGGTGGATGAGCTTTCGGTGGAGCCCAAACGCCCCATGCGCATGCACGGCAATGAAAGCAATTACCAATACGGCATCAAGGCGGGTGCGCCGTGCACCCTCACACTGCTCGACGAACACCAGATCCGCGCGACACGGTCTGCGGCGGCTCTGGCCCTTCCACGGCATTTACCATCCAGCCGGTCGTCTCAGCATCGTCGCACGGCTGACCATCAAGAATACGACGAACGATGCGTTTGGACTGGCGCGCTGAGTGCTGACTAGCGCTCGCGATACTAGCCGCCTTGGACTGCATAATCTCGCTCAATTGATGCGGCGCGCATACCTCATCGATCAGCCCAATGCTTAGGGCCTCGTCGGCCGCCAGTAGACGACCGGTGAACAGGATATCCTTGGCTTTTGACGGCCCAACCGCCTCTACCAATCACCGCGTATCGGCCAGACAGTGCATTAGACCCAACTTGCCCGGCGTGATCCCTAACCTAGCACGGTCGCTAGCGATGCGGATGTCGCAGCAGAGAGCCAGACCCAACCCGCCCCAGACGCGGGCCCCATCGATCATGGCAATCACCGGCTTGGCACACGCCGCCAGCGCCTCCGTCCCAGCTACCTATGCAGATAAGCGCATTTGGTGGGACACTGAGCGCATCACCGCCGGATTGCGAATTCAACTAGAGGTCTCTATATTTCTACTCTCAGTTCGATGACACTCGTCCTGATAAAGCCAAAGCGTCCGGAGCGCGATTGGCGGTAGCAGTATAGAAAGCCGATAGTATGGCGCGCGCCGGATTTTCCGATATTGAGTATAGTGACGAGCAACGTCGCCTGACGACGCTTGCTGCCTATAATATTCTCGATACTGAAAGAGAGTATGCCTTCGACAAAATTACCAAGATTGCGGCTCATTTATTCAATGTACCCGTGGCATTGGTGACATTTGTCGACGATCGTCGACAATGGTTCAAAGCGGCTATTGGTACGACAGCGACGGAAGTACCCAAGGATATCGCTTTTTGCGCGTTTACTGTTGCAAGTGGCAGACCTCTAATCGTCCTGGACGCCCTGAACGACTCTCGATTCCAGGATAATCCGATGGTGGTCGGTGCACCCGGTATTCGATTTAATGTGAGCGTTCCGCTAAGGGCACCAGACGGCACAACGCCGGGCACGATCTGCATCGTCGACACGGTTCCGCGCGAAGAGTTTGCGGATCATGAGATCGAGCTGCTCAACGACCTCGCGGATGTCGTCATGGCGGAACTGACACTAAAACAAGCCTTAAGCGAAAAACAGGCGGCCCTTCTCGAAAGAGACCTTGCCCAGACAATGCTCGACGAGGCGTTGGACTTTAGCGAGGTAGCGATCTGGCGGCTCAATGTGGACACCGGGACCCTGGCTTGGAGGGGCGCTGCAGAAGCGGTCTGGGGCGACGAGGTCGCCTTGTCTACCACATTGGATCAGGCCTTTGCCCGCATCCATCCCGAGGATCGTGAGCGCGTCGCGCGCGACATGGAAGCCGGGCGCACCGCGCCCATCGGCTACCGCTCCGAGTTCAGGATTATCCTAGCTGACGGTCGTGAACGCTGGCTCGCCGGGCGTGGCAACTATGAAATTGGATCAACCGGCGAGATCATGACCGGCGTCAATTACGACATTACGCTGCGCAAAGAGCAGGAGCAGTATCGGGAACTCCTGATGCAAGAGGTTGGCCACCGGATGGGAAACCTGTTTGCGAACATTCATGCAATCATCTCCCTAACGCGTTCATCTGCCACATCAGTCGTCGATTATGTGCGTCGTGTCGAAGACCGTATTGGGGCGCTGAACCGCGCGCAAAATATGCTTTTTGCATCCGATGTCGCAAACTGTTCTCTAGCGATCCTGTTGAACGATATCCAGGCTGTTCATCCGCAGATCCGTTGGTCGGGTGATGACATCGACCTACCGGAAACCGCGGTGGTCGCGCTTTCGCTCATCTTCAACGAGCTTTCCACCAACGCGGTGAAATACGGCGCGTTGGCCACAGAGCAGGGGTCCATCTCTATCTTGTCGAAAGTCTCCGGCGAGATAGACGACGCGCGCAGTGTTGAACTCGTCTGGAAGGAAATGGGCGGAAGGCCTGTAACCGCTGAGCCGACCAGAACGGGGTTCGGCACGCAACTCATCGATGTCAGCATAAGAGATACGCTGGAAGGCGAGATCACGCGCGATTGGGCACAGGACGGGATGACCTGTGTTCTGAGGTTCAGCTGCCAGTTACCGCTTACCCACCGTTGATCAACCGAACAGCATCATCCAGTTTCCCGGCGTAGGTCTCTAGGGCCTTAGCAGTCAGCACCGAATAGGTATCAGCGTCCGCCCAACGCTCTTCCTCGATCGCCTCGCGCACACCTGGCAAGGTCTTTGCCCCATAGCCGGTGAACCGGCCCGGCGCATAGACCAAGTTCTTGTACCAAGGCCGTCCGGGCAACCCGACCTCTGCGGTCAGACTCTGCTCGAGCATCTTTTGCATAGAATAGAGTTTCGCCTTGGCCGCAGGGGTCAGACTGCCGCCCTTGGCCAACAGCGCGGCGTCATAGGCCTTGGCGCTACGCTTGAGGTGGTCCACCGCATTGTCTAATGGGGCCAAGTTGAAAAACGGCACCACCGCCAAGGGTGTCGGTGCGCCATTGGTGCGCTTGGGGTCATCGGCCAACCGGTAAAGATCGCCGGCAATCAGCTTGGCCTGCGTCTGCTGTGCCTCACGCTTGCCGTCCGCCAGCTTCTTCAGCTCATCATTATAGGTCGCCACCGTTTCGGCGAAATTGCCATAGCGTTGGAGCGGCAGGTCGCTATCGGCCAAACGCATC
>JANLPX010000079.1:0-16633 GCA_031367485.1 Alphaproteobacteria bacterium
CGATTGGGTCGGCAGCGGACCGGTCGGCATCGACCCCGAGTTGGGTGCCGTGAAGTCCCGCAAACCGCAAGCCAGGCTTAAGATTGAACCGGGCGCAGGGCTCTCGATTCAAATCGCCTGGGTTCGGTCGCCCGACCTTTCCCCCGACACGCGCGCCGCGCGCCAGAAAGAATTGCTACAGCGTCTCGGCTTTTCGGTGCTCAACCGTCGCCTCCAAGCGTTGTCTCGCGGCCAGAACCCCGCCTTTCTCAGCGCGGGAGCCTTTGAGTCCCCCCAGTTCCACGCCGCCGATGTGACCGTTGTGGTGATCAATGCCGACGCAGCAGATTGGAAACCCGCGCTGGCCGGTGCGGAACAAGAGGTGCGCCGCCTGCTGCAATACGGCGTCAGTCAGACTGAGCTTGACCGCGAGATTGAGGAGCTTCGCGCTGGACTGAAGGCCAGCGTCTCCGCCGCAGCGACCCGCTCACCGTCTGATCTGGCCGAAGAGATCACCGACGCCGTCGCCGACGACCGGGTGGTGACGAGCCCAGCTGACGATCTTACGGCCTTCGAGGCAGCGGTAAGGGCTCTTCGCCCAGAGGCAATCTCCGGTGAACTCAAGCCTCTGTTCAAAGGGCAAGGCCCGCTCATCTTCATGACATCACCTAAGCCCGTCGAGGGCGGTGAAGCCGCGCTTCTCGCAGCCTACAATGCTTCCACCGCCACCCCGGTGAACCCTGTCACTGGTAACGCCGTTGTTGCCTGGCCCTACACATCCTTCGGCCCGCCCGGCGAGGTGATCGACACCAAGACCGTTGTGGATCTGGACACCACCTTCGTCCGCTTCGCCAACGGCGTCCGCCTGACGCTTAAGCCTACTAAGTTCAAGGACGATGAGGTGTTGGTCCGGGTCAATATCGGGGCTGGCCGTACGGTCTTACCCCGTGATCAAACCAGCCTAGCCTGGGCCGCCAACGCCTTTATGGAGGGCGGTCTGAAGCAGATTGACGCCCAAGACATGGAGCGCGTCCTGGCCTCTAGGGTTTATGGCGGTCGATTCTCCATCACCGATGACGCCTTCGTCCTGAGCGGCGAGACCCGCCCAGCAGACCTTGATGTCCAGCTTCAAGTCTTGAGCGCCTATCTGGCCGAACCCGGTTGGCGGCCTGAAGCCTTCGAGCGCATCAAACGCGCTGGCAAGACCATCCATGATCAGTACGAAGCCACCGACTCCGGCGTCTTGGCGCGCGATCTTTCGGGCCTTCTGCACGGCGACGATCCCCGCTGGAGCTTTCCGAGCCGTGAAACCATAGCCGGGGCCAAACTGAGCACCTTCCAGGGGCTGCTTTCGCCCCACCTCAATGCAGACGCCGTTGAGGTCGTCATCGTGGGTGACATTTCCGTCGAGAAGGCCACCGATCTGGTTGCCCAAACCTTCGGGGCTCTGCCCGTCCGCCAAGACCCTGCTGCGCCCGACGTCGCCGGGCTGAATGTCAAATTCCCAGGCCCAACCGCCATGGCGATACAACGTACCCACAAAGGACGCGGCGATCAGGCAATCGGCTTCATGGCGTGGCCAACGACCGACTTCAACAGCGACCCGCAAGGCGCGCGCGATACCGATGTCATGGCCGATGTCTTTGAAAACAGGCTGCTGCAAGAACTGCGCGAAAAGCAGGGCGCGACCTACTCTCCGCAGGTCAATTCCAGCCACAGCCAAGTCTGGCCCAGCTGGGGTTATGTGTCGGCCAATGTCGAGGTCGCGCCTGAAAAGCTGCCGGGGTTCTTCACCGATGTCCGTCAGATCGCGGCCGATCTACGCACCACCCCGCCAACCGCCGACGAGCTAGCCAGGGCCAAGAAGCCACGCCTCGATAGTCTCGAAAAGGCCAGAGAAACCAACGGCTACTGGCTGAGCGAACTTTCCCATGCCCAGACCGATGGTCGAAAATTGGACGCGGTAAGGTCTGCGATATCAGGCGTCGAGCGGGTCAACAGCCAGGACGTTCAACGCACTGCCCAAAGGGTTTTACGCGACGAAACGCTCTGGATGCTGGAAGTTAAACCGGAGCCAAAGGTGCTTCCGGCTGCTCAGTAAACGATCCCGCCAACGCCGCCGTCCAAGCTCATAGCACCGGCCACCGACGCCTCGCTACGCTCAGACTCTTCGCGATAGGCGGTGTAGCTCTCGGTCACGATCATGGTCAGGATCTTGATGCCTGCCCCGAACCGACGAAGCAGCGAGCGCTCGTTGCAGTCACGTGCCGCCAGCTGCGGGCGGCATTCAACCCGGCCACCGCGCGCGTGGAACAGGGCTTCGTTCTTCTTGCAGGTCAGGGTGCGACCGCCGGTAAAATCGACCCGACCATCATAATCGGCGATGGTGGCTTGCAGCCAAGTGCCCGCGATACAGCGATACATCTCGCCCTCGAACGCATCATCGATGCTCTTGTCGGGATTAGTTTGCGATGCAGGATGGGGAATGGTGCGATCATCGATGCAGACCGCTTGGATCACCACGCGGCTCATCCGGCTGCGGCTAGCTTGATAGGCCGAACGACGCATGCGTTGGCCCGACTCGACATTCAGGCCTTGGATCACGCCGCTGACCATGGGAGGCGCATAGCCGCCACCGCCTCCTCCGCCGCCACCGTAAAACACAGTTGACCCTGAGCTTCCGCCGCCGCTCGCACCTGACCCGGCCCGCGAACTGGCATTCGCGACCGCCACGTTCACCGTCGAAACATTCACATGCACGTTGTTGCGATTGACATTGTCACAGCAAACCTCCGGCGGGGTTGGCGGTGGGGTCGCGCAGCAAGGCGGCGTTGGCGGAGTACAGCAGGCGGGCGGAGGTGGCGCGCAGCAGACCTGAGCCAGCGCTGTTTCCGGGGCTCCTCCTGTTACCAGAAGAATGCCGAAGCCGAACAAGAGCCCCATCAGGGTCGAACGCGTCTTCATCACTGAGCCACTCCCAATTCCAGGCCCAAGGTCATGCAAGAAACGCGCCGGAACGCAGCCCTGCCAGACCTTGGACACCTCCGTTTCAATTCGGGACACTGCGAGCTTGGCCCGGAATTCCCTGCAAGCCCCGTGCGGTCAATCCGATCGCGCCCGGTCTTGCTGTCGATGTCTGGTTTCCATTCAAATACAGAACAGTTGATAGACTATTGGCGTCGGCTCGGTGCCGATGGACAAATGCCGACCCGAATGGCGGTGAATCCCGCCGATTTCGCCGACGTGATCAACCAAGTCTTTGTTTTAGGACGAGTTTCTACCGGCATCTATCCGGTCAGACTGGCTGGAGGGTTTATCGCCGATTTGCATCGCCGCGACCTGCGTCAGCAGAATGCGCTGACACTTTTCCGCGAACGCGACCGTTTAGACCTCAAATCCGCCCTCGAAACGGCCCGTCGACGGCCAGAGCCCGTGGTTGTCACGGCTGATATTCTGACCTCCGGACCCGTCTTACCCATCGAGATCACCTTCGCACCCTTGGCAGCGTCGCCGGGTTCGCCAGAGCGGTATCTGGGTCTCTACCAGCCCTTGGGCATGGTCGCGCGCCTACGTGGACTGCCCGTCCTGGACATCGCTATCCGCGACATCACCGGCATGACGCCCACCAATGAAGTGAGCCCACGCCTGCGCTTGGCCACTCTCGATGGTCGCCGGATCGCCTAGCTAGTGGCGCTGGCCGTGTCCAACTTGGCCAAATCTTCGACCGACAGCTTCAGTCGCGCCGAACCCATCAGCTCTTCCAGCTGATCCACGGTTGTGGCTGAGGCAATCGGCCCCGTCAGGCCCGGCTGCGCCATCACCCAGGCTAAAGCCACTTGGGCCGGGATGGCCGAATGACCCGATGCCACGCTATCGAGCGCAGCCAAGATCCGCAGACCGCGCTCATCCAAATACCGCTTCACGCCACGCCCACGTGGGCTCTTGGTCAGGTCGGCTTCAGACCGGTACTTGCCCGTCAAGAACCCCGAGGCCAGCCCATAATAGGGGATCACCCCAACCTCATTGGCGATGCAAACCGCTTGAAGGCCGCCCTCGAACCCGGCGCGATCGTAGAGGTTATATAGCGGTTGCTCAGACTGATAGCGCGCCAACCCCTTGGCCTCGCTGATTTCCAACGCTGACTTCAGTCGAGCGGGTTCGAAGTTTGACGACCCGATAGTGCGCACCTTGCCGGCCTTCACTAGCCGCTCATAGGCCTCGGCGGTTTCCTCCTGAGGGGTATCAGCGTCATCGCGATGGGATTGATAGAGGTCGATGACATCGGTCTGCAGGCGAGACAGTGAGGCCTCAGCGGCGTCGACCATATACTTGGCCGACAGACCCTTCATCCCCTCCCCCATGGGTGAACCTAGCTTGGTCATCAGGACGATCTTGTCGCGCTTGCCAGTGGCCTTCAACCACGCCCCTAAGACCTTCTCCGAGGCTCCTGCCCCGGCGGGCGACCAGGCGGAATAGACATCGGCGGTGTCTACTGCATTGAAACCGCCGTCGACAAAGGCATCCAGAATACGAAACGAGGTCGCCTCATCGGCCGTCCAGCCAAATACGTTACCGCCCAAGATCAGCGGCGCGACCTTGAGTTCAGACCGTCCTAGACGACGCATATCCATGGCTATTCCCTCAAAACCTTCAGGCCGCCTGACGACCATCTTCGAAGACGGGCGCATCATCTGCCGGCAAAGCAGCCTTGCCCAACAGCATATCCGCAGCCTTCTCGGCTATCATGATGGTTGGCGCATTGGTGTTGCCGCCCACCAAGTTCGGCATGACTGACGCATCGATGACTCGCAAACCCTTTAGGCCTTGCACCCTCAGCTCAGCGTCGACTACCGCCAACGCATCGCCCACTGTCCCCATGCGGCAGGTGCCCACGGGATGATAGATCGTCTCGGCGATCTCGCGGATCCAGGTGTCGATCTGATCGTCGGTCTGGATGTCAGGGCCGGGAAACAGCTCCTCGGATCGATAGGGATCAAGGGCGGCCTGCCCTGCGACCTGCCGCATCATCTTGACGCCTTCACGCAGAGCCCGCCGGTCTTCCTCGGTCGAAAGATAATTGGCAAAGATCGCCGGATCATCGAACGGATCGGAGGAATTCAGCCCAACCCGGCCTCGGCTCTCGGGCCGAAGTTGGCAGACATGAAGTGTGAAGCCGTCCTTGGCCACAGCGGTCTTGCCGTGATTTTGCATGATGGCCAGCACGCAGTGAACCTGCAGATCGGGTCGGTCTAGGTCTGGCCGAGACTTCAGAAATGCACCGGACTCAAGGAATTGCCGACGCCCTAGTCCCTTCTTGAACAACAGGTAGTTCAACCCGATGAACAGCGTCTTGATCCCCTTGCGCTGCGAAAACGCGGTGATCGGCTGAGGGCACTCCCACGACATGGTCACGTCCAAATGGTCTTGCAAATTCTCGCCGACGCCCTTCAGAGGGTGAACCACAGCGATGCCATGCTTGGTCAATTCCTCTGGGTTCCCGATCCCTGACAGCTGCAATATTTGAGGGGACTGCACCGCGCCGGCACAGAGCAACACCTCGCGATCCGCATGAACGGTGGTCCGCGCTTTGGTCTTCTCGTCGGCATATTCCACACCAACCGCTACGCCGTTCTCGATGATAATCCGTGTGGTCCGGGCACCGGTCAGGCAGGTCAGGTTGGGGCGTTGCAATACCGGGTGCAAATAGCCTCGCGCTGCACTCCACCGCTCCCCGTCATGGATGGTCAGCTGATAGGGGCCCCAACCTTCCTGCTGGAAGCCGTTGAAATCCGCCGTGACCTTGTGCCCCGCCTGACGTCCGGCTTCGATGGTCGCGCTATAGATCGGGTTCTTGTCAGAGGCCTTGGAGACTTTCAGCGGGCCAGAGCCGCCGTGCCATTCATCCCCGCCGCCTTCCAGGGCCTCAGAGCGTTTGAAATAGGGCAATACGTCCTTATAGGCCCACCCCTCCAGGCCCATCTGCCGCCACTGATCATAGTCGCGCGCATGCCCGCGGATATAGACCATCCCGTTGATCGAGGACGATCCACCCCAGCCCTTGCCGCGCGGCCACCACAGCTTGCGCTGATTGAGATTCGGCTCGGCCTGGGTCCAGAAACCCCAATTGTAGGTGCCCTTATCACCGATCAGACCACCGACTCCGGCCGGCATCCGGACCAACAGCGAATTGTCCTTTACGCCAGCTTCTAGCAGAAGAACCTTGATCGCCGCGTCCTGCGTCAACCTATTGGCCAGGACGCAGCCCGCCGAGCCCGCGCCGATAATGATATAGTCGTAGCGGTCCATGGCGGTTCCTTATCAGCGTTCAGTTGGTGGCGAACTTACAAGCCCGCTTCGCTCTGGCAAGGCATCGAAACGAAAAAGTTGACGCAGGCGTCACGCTCGGCGGAATTCCATGACCCAGTTTGTCTCCCAGGTCTTGCCGTTATCGTAGGAGAAGGCTTGGCTCCACTGGGGCCTTTGCGGATCATCGACCTGCCAGTCGAACACAACCTTGATCGGTTTGTCGCCATCCAAGTCGTCGCCGCGAAAGGCACCGCGCGTTCCCGCGAACTTGCCGTGCACGGGAGGTTGCATCACACCGTCGCTGCTATTGATCCACCAGATCGACCACTCATCGGCTTCTGGACGGTAAAGCCGGATCGTCATGCCCTTGGTGCCACGTGTCGGGAAGTCGATCTCATCGATGTTGCAAAGGCCGCCTAACACTTGCTGAGCGCGCTCATACCCCTCAAAGACCTCCCACTCATCACAATCGACGCCACGCCGTTTCAAGCGTCGGTTGGTGACGATCCACTCCCCGACATTGAAGTCAAAGCCGTGGCGGGAAGACGAGCTGTGGGTCATCTTGATCGGGCCTTTTGCTGGACGCGGTGAGTTCACCGCTCCAGATTAGCAGGCCCGACTGTCACACGATGTCAGCAATGGGCAATTACCGTCCCTTCCAGGCTGGCGCACGCTTTTGCGCAAAAGCCATGGGGCCCTCGACAAAGTCTTCCGACTTGAACAACGCACTGACCGACGGATAGCGGTTCTGACCCTTGATTGCCGCCTCCAGAGTCGGCTCATCCAGTCCCTTGAAGACAGCTTCCTTGGAGGCGCGGATCGACATTGGTGAAAGCTCGGAGATCTGTGCGGCCCAGCGACGGGCAGCGCTCATCAGTTCCGCCGGAGAAACTACTTCGTTGACGAACCCCAGCGCCTCGCCCTCGGCGGCCGAAATCCGCCGCCCTGTCAGGATCATCCCCAGCGCGCGCTTGGTACCAATGGCGCGGGGTAAGCGATGCAAACCTCCAGCCAAGGCCGCCAGCCCAACTCTCGGCTCGGGTAAGGCAAAGACCGCTGTGTCAGCCGCTACGATGATGTCGCAAGCCAAAGCAATCTCAAAACCTCCGCCCATCGCCACGCCATTTACGGCGGCAATCAACGGCTTGTTGAGATCAAACCGGGAGGTCAGGCCAGCAAAGCCCGAAGGCGGACTACCCATCACGCCGCCACCTGCTTGATGCTTCAAGTCATTGCCGGCCGAAAAGGCCCGCTCGCCAGCACCCGTAACAATGCCCACCCACTGTTCGGGGTCGGCGGCAAAGGCGTCGAACGCCTCATGTAGTTCGAAATGGGCGGGTGAATGGAGTGCATTCATCACCTCGGGGCGATTGAGTGTGAACACCGTGACCGGGCCTTCGTGTTCTACTCGGATAAATTCATAGGCCATGGATCGTCCTCCCGATTGATTTCGGGATAGTTCGCCGTGGCGCCGCAACGTCCGTCAAGCAGCGATCAGCGTCGGGTGGGCCAAGCCTTGCAATTATGAACTCATGATTAAGGGCATTGTCTCACAGCGAGACAGGGTCCGGGGGCGTTATGGGGTCCAAACCCGGTCGGGTTGGACCTCAACGGTGTGGGGTCGCTAGATGTTTTCTGTTCGTTATTCACCGCTCGTCGGTCTCTGCGTTGCCTTCCTAGCGGGCAGCGTCGCCAATGATCATGTCGCAGCGGGTGCTCGCTACCCTACGGCAAAGCCATCGCCGGTTGCTGGAGCACATCTGCCAAGATCGGGTTCCACAACAGCAGAACGCTCAGGGTTCAGAGTGGGTTTCGCACTGTTCGGCAATCCAGATAGTGCGGGCCTGGAGCCCTCACGCGTTGGCAATTTCTTCTCTCCGCCGCCCCCTGGCTTCCAGCGCCTCCAACTTGCTACAGCAGATGATCTCGATCTATTTCGATCCCATGGAGGTTCCGGCGACGGCGGATATGCTCAAGCCAGTGGATCGGGCGACGGAGAAAGACCGACCTATGCTGGCGGCGGGTCGGGTGGCGGCTCCGGTGGTTCTGGCTCCGGTGGATCCGGCTCAGGCGGATCCGGCTCAGGGGGAAGCGACTCTAGCGGGCCAGATCAGGGAGGCGTTGACCCGAGCCCCAAACCAACCGCTGGCGACGACAAACCGGCATTCTTAGAGACGGAGTTGGTGCTCGACTTGCCACGCGTCGATTCACCGCGCGGATCCATGGACGATCCCCTTTCCGGCGGCGCGTCCACGCCCGGCGGTCGTCCATCGGGTGAAAGCGATTTCAGACCAAAGCCTAGCCTTACGCCTTCCGGCGCTGTGCCTGAGCCCGCCAGCTGGTTGCTGATGATCATAGGCTTTGGCCTAATCGGCGCGACCCTGCGAGGCCAAAAACGCGCTGAGATGGTCGCCTAACCCCGACCGGTCAAAGCGAGTTCAGCACGATACCGTTTCCAGTTGGCCACATAATGCTGCGCTCCAGCGGCCATCACCTGAGCCTGCATCTCCGACAACTCACGCACCACCTTGCCGGGCGCGCCCATGACTAGAGAATTGTCAGGAATCTCTTTGCCCTCGGTGATCAGGCAATTGGCCCCGATCAGGCAGTTTTTCCCGATCTTGGCCCCGTTCAAGATGACCGATCCAATACCGACAAGAGTATTATCCCCAATCGTGCAGCCGTGCAGCATCACCAGATGTCCGACAGTCACGTTGGATCCCAGGGTCAGCGGTGAACCGGTATCAGTGTGGAGGACTGACCCATCCTGCACGTTCGAATTCTCTCCGATGATGATCGGATCATTGTCGCCGCGCAAGGTGGCACCCCACCAAACTGATGCGTTCTTCTTGAGAATCACATTTCCGATCACCGCTGCATTTGGCGCTATCCAGTATTCATCGTCATTCGGCAGCTCTGGACCTATATTGCCCAAGTTATAGACAGCCATCCGTACACCCCATTTCTTGCAAAGAACCGCTTGCTTAACGGTTCATAAACCACGTTAGGATCATCTTAGTCGGGGCGATTCGAGAGAGCGACAGCTTTTCTCGTAGCGTCTCGCAGAGCGGAGATACGTGTGTCGCGTACAGGGTTCGGGCGGTCAATTCCGCCGAGATTGCCGACCGCAGGCGAGCCCCCAGGCCGCGAACCCCGCAGTGTCTTCTCTCTACAAGCTACCGACCTCGAAGGGCGATCCACTGCGGATAAGCCCTTTTTTCATGCCTTTTTCTCAACCCCTAGGAGGCCTTGATGACCAAACGAATCCTAAAGCGGCAGCTGCGCGAAGGTAATTTGGATACCCATCAATTCGAGGAGGACGATAAGATCCGCCGCCTCCCGATGGCCCGGTCTTGGTCACCGCTTGCCCATCACAATGATGATCGCGAGCAAGGCTACCTCAAAACCATCAAAGCCAAGTCTAAGGGCCAAGAAGAACTGATTGCTGCGATCGACGCTAAGAACCTCGTCGTGGCATTAGGTCCAGCCGGTACGGGCAAGACCTATCTGGCCATTGCGAAGGCGGTGGAAGCCCTTGAGGCGGGTAAGGTAGGGCGCATTGTCCTGTCACGCCCCGCTGTTGAGGCTGGCGAGTCCATCGGCTTCCTGCCCGGCGAGATGGAGGACAAACTCGCCCCCTATCTTCGCCCGCTCTATGACGCCCTATCAGACCGGCTATCGATGAAGCGCGTGCGCGGGTTGATGGCCGAGGGGGCTATCGAAATCGCCCCGGTCGGCTTCATGCGTGGTCGAACCCTCAACAATGCCTTCGTGGTCATCGATGAGGCGCAAAACTGCACCTATACCCAGCTCAAGATGCTGCTGACCCGCCTAGGCTGGCACTCCACCATGGTGGTGACCGGCGATCCTAACCAATCTGATCTGCTGCCTGAGCTTTCGGGATTGGGGCCAGTGGCGACCAAGCTTGAGGCTGTCAGCAATATCGCTGTCGTGCGTTTGGCTGACCGAGACATCGTCCGCCATCCTCTGGTGGCTGAGATGTTGGGGGTTCTATAGTCCAATCCAAATTTGGGCTCATCTCGGCAGAGTCTGAGGTGAGCCGATTTGGGCTCAAGGCAGGCGGGATTCCTTAGGGCAGGTCTTCCGCCAGGATCGCCATCTCGAACATGAACGACCCGTCGCCGTCCTCATCCTCAAAGACCACGCCCACAAACTCTTCACCGACATAAACCTCGGCAGAGTCCTTCTGACGCGGGCGGGGCACCAATGTGATCCGCGCATTGGCGAAGGTCCCGCGCAGGTGACCCTCGAGCTTGCGCATCATTCTTTCGTCCACAGCCAAACTCCTAGGCAAATCAAGTGGCGCGGAACCTAGACTGAGAACGGTCCTCTGGAAACCTAGGAGATCACCCCGTCCAGTCCAGATCGTCGGATATTGTCTGGTCCATACTTCGGGCTGGCTCATCGCAGGTTGGGCAATTGATCAGGCGTGCAGGCACCCCTACCGCCGTGCAACCCGGCGGCACGTCCTTGAGGACCACCGAGCCCGCAGCGACCTTGGCGTAGTCTCCTATAGTGATATTGCCCAACACCTTGGCATCAGCGCTCAACAAGACGCCCTTGCCGATCTTGGGATGGCGATCGCCGCGCTCTGCGCCCGTCCCGCCCAGGGTGACGCCCTGCAGCAGGGACACATCATCGCCGATGACTGCGGTTTCGCCGATGACAATGCCGGTGCCATGATCAATGAACACCCCAGAGCCGATCCGGGTCGCCGGGTGAATATCGACCTGGAAGATCTCGCTCATCCGGCTTTGGAGGTAAAATGCGATAGTTTCTCGCCCTTGATTCCACAGCCAATGCGCGACGCGTTGGGTCTGTAGGGCCAGGAAGCCTTTGAAGAACAGGAACGGCTGTACATAGCCCTTGCAGGCTGGGTCGCGCTCGAACACCGCGCGCAGGTCCGCCTCGGCCATCTCTACCAAACGGGGATCGCCGCGATAGGCCTGGATCGCCAGCTCACGCAGGCTCATCGCCCGCAGTTCCTGATCGCCCAGTTTCCGCGCCAACTGATAGGACAGCGCGTCGCCTAGATTTTCGTGGTTGATAATCACCGCATTTAGCAATGAGGCTAAGGCGGGCTCGCTCTGTGCCGCTCGCTCGGCTTCATTGCGCAAGGCCGCCCAAACAGGCGGGGGTTGGCTCGGATCGATAACTTCCAGACGCTGACTCAACTGGTCCTCCCGTCCCAAAACGCTTCTCCCTACTCTAGCATGTTGCGGGCCAAGCCGCGCGGCAAACCGTCTTCCTTGGCCATATGGTAGGCGCGAAGCATCATCGCTACCGTTAGGGCGTCGGTTATTTTGCCGGAGAGAACCAAGTCTAGAACCTCGCGAAACGGCGCGCGAGCCCGGACAATGTCCTCCGTGGGGTCAGTGTCCTGCGCAACGGACTGGGTTAGGCCCAGCGCCAGATAGCCGATAGCCAGCTCATTGGTCACCGAGTTGGAGAGCTGCACCCGCAGAATTTCCCACCATTCCGCCGCGATCAATCCGGTCTCTTCCAGCAGCTCCCGTTTGGCCCCCTCCAGGGGATGTTCGCTCAGAGGACCGCCGCCCTCCGGGATCTCCCAGCTATAGTCTCCAAATGGCAGGCGGTTCTGCCCCACCAACTCCACCGTGCCATCCTCATGGATCGGTAACACCGCAAGCGCGCGGTTCTTGAACTCGACTAGGCCATAGAGCGAAGGACGACCCGTAGGTGCGGTAGCGGCAAACTCGGTGACCGTGATCCAGGAATTGTCATAAACCTGCCGTCCCCTACCACGCCTCCAGGGCGTGCCATGGGCACGGTTCCAGTTTGAATACGGTGGCATGGATCGGGTTTCCTTGCGGCAACGAGCCTTGCGGCCCTAATGAAAGCATCTCTTGGTTTCACTAATAAGGCCTTGCCTGATATGACCTCGATCTTGCCTGCGGCCCCAGATTTTGGTGCACCGATACCAAGTTTGCCAAGGCCTGACGTGCTCAGCTTTCTGGCGACCCGCCGCTCGACCTCAGCGGTTGCGCTTGCAGAGCCCGCCCCGTCCCCCGATCAAATTGCCGACCTCTTGCGCTTGGCCGTCCGTGTTCCTGATCACGGCAAACTTGCGCCCTGGCGGTTCATCATTCTTGAGGCCCATGCAAAGGCAGTGTTCGCGGGGCGGCTCGAATCTCTGGCCAATGCGCGGGGAGACAAAAAGGCGGTCGCCAAGCTAGCCAAGCTCAAATCGCCGCCCCTGGCTATCGCCGTGATCTCAGCAACCAAAGCTGGAGACATTCAGTCCTGGGAACAGCAACTCTCCGCGGGAGCGGTATGCACCACCCTGCTCTATTCGGCTCAGGCCCTAGGCTACGGGGCCAACTGGATCACAGACTGGTACGCTTATGACACTGAAGCCAAAGCGATTTTAGGCTTAAAACCCGACGAACAGGTCGCGGGGTTCATTTTTGTCGGAACCTCGGCAGAACCGCCTCAAGAGCGCGAACGCCCGAAACTAGACACCTTGGTCAGCCGCTGGAAGCCGTGACGCAGTGATACCAAGCCAGAAACACGACGGCCGAGCAGCGATGGCACGCCACTCGGCCTGAAGTGTGACACGCCCGAGGAGAGATGGGCCCATTATAAGTACATTAATTTCTGAGCCAGGGCTAGCCCGACTGTAAGAATGTGCAAGTTCCCGCGTCAGGGGAATCTGTGGCCAGAGCCAGGGTCAACCCCGTCCGCGGTAGGGCGGCACGCCTTGGTCAGGCAGCCACAAGTCCTGCGGCGGTTTTCCGGTCTGCCAGAACACATCGATGGGAATTCCACCACGCGGATACCAGTAGCCGCCGATCCTCAACCAGCGCGGCTGAGCGACCTCAACAATCCTACGCCCGATAGCCACGGTACAGTCCTCATGGAACGCCCCGTGATTGCGAAATGACCCGAGGTAGAGCTTCAAAGACTTCGATTCGATCAGCCAATCGCCCGGCGCGTAATCGATCATCAGGGTCGCAAAGTCGGGTTGTCCGGTGACTGGGCAGAGCGACGTAAACTCAGGCGCCGTGAACCGAGCGAGGTAAAGACTATCCTTTTGCGGATTGGGCACACGCTCCAGCGTCGCCTCCTCCGGACTCGCAAAGCCGCGCGATTGTTGGCCGAGTTGGGTCAGGTCTTTCATGACTGCGGATTAGCCCTCTGACGGCTCGCCCGCAACAGCGTCAGTTTGCGGCCAGCCACTCGGTGATACGCTCGGCTGCGTCAGTCGGCGACATCGCCGTCGTATCGACGACGATCTCCGCGGCCTCGGGTGCCTCATAGGGACTATCGATCCCAGTGAAGTTCTTCAGCTCTCCGGCCCTGGCCTTTTTGTACAGACCCTTGACGTCACGGGCCTCAGCTACCTCCAGCGGGGTATCGACGTAGACCTCGATGAATTCACCTGGTGCCATCAGATCCCGTGCCATCTGACGTTCAGCTCGGAAGGGCGATATGAACGAGACCAATACGATCAGTCCGGCGTCGACCATCAGCCTGGCCACTTCGGCCACCCGGCGAATGTTTTCCACGCGGTCTGCGTCCGTGAAACCTAGGTCCTTGTTCAGCCCATGGCGCACATTGTCGCCGTCTAGCAGATAGGTGTACCGCCCGTCGGCCAGCAGTTTTTTCTCAACCAGATTGGCGATGGTCGACTTGCCAGAGCCCGACAGTCCGGTCAGCCAGACCACCCTACCCAGCTGGCCCATAAGACTGGCCCGTGAGGCCTTATCGACGTCCAACGCTTGCCAATGCACGTTCTGACTACGCCGCAGGGCAAAGTGCAGCATACCGGCGGCCACGGTGCGATTGCTCAATCGGTCGATTAGAATGAAGCCGCCCAGATCACGGTTATCCACATAGGGGTCAAAGGCGATCGGCGCATCAAGCGAAAGACTGCAAACCCCGATTTCATTGAGCTCCAGGCGTTTGGCCGCCAGTTTCTCAAGGGTGTTCACGTTGATCTTGTGTTTCGGCTCGCTGATCGAGGCTCCCACCGTGCGCGCACCCAACTTCATCAGATAGGGCCTGCCGGGCAGCATGGCTTCATCGTCCATCCAGACAATGGTAGCTTCGAACTGATCGGCTACGGCGGGTGGTGCATCGGCTTGAGCCAAGACGTCGCCACGGCTGACGTCCACCTCGTCTTTCAGGGTGAGGGTGACCGATTGGCCGGCGACCGCCACCTTCAGATCACCGCCTTGGGTGACAATTCGGTCGACAATGCTTTCGCGGCTTGAGGGCAGAATCTTGATCCTGTCACCCGGTCTCACCGTCCCAGAGGACACAAACCCAGAGAAACCCCGGAAGTCGAGGTTCGGACGATTGACCCACTGCACCGGCATTCGGAACGGCTTACCGCGGAGATCATCCTCCACCGGCAGGTTCTCCAGAACACTCATCAGGGCCGGGCCGGCGTACCAAGGCGACGCAACGCTAGGTTCGGTGATGTTATCGCCCCTCAAAGCTGACATGGGGATGGTCGTGAAGTCGGTCAGTCCGATCTGGGCTGCAAAGGCGCGGTAATCGGCCAGGATTGTCTCAAAAACCTCTTGGCTCCAATCCACCAGATCCATCTTGTTGATCGCCAAGACCACATGCCGGATACCCAACAGCTTCACCAAATAGGAATGGCGTCGGGTCTGGGTCAAAACCCCTCGGCGCGCGTCGATCAGGATGATCGCTGCATCAGCCGTAGAGGCCCCCGTGACCATGTTGCGCGTATATTGCTCATGACCCGGTGTGTCGGCCACAATGAACTTACGCTTGTCGGTCGAGAAGAACCGGTAGGCCACGTCAATCGTGATCCCCTGCTCGCGTTCGGCGGCTAGACCGTCGACCAGCAGCGCGAAATCAATCTCGCCGCCCTGGGTACCCACCTTTTTAGAATCTGCTTCCAGAGCCGCCAACTGATCCTCGAAGATCATCTTGCTGTCATAGAGCAGCCGCCCGATCAGGGTCGACTTGCCGTCGTCCACCGACCCACAGGTCAGGAAGCGCAACAGACTCTTGTGCTCATGGGCCGTCAGATAGGCTTCGATATCATCAGCAATCAGGTCGGATTGATGAGCCATCAGAAATAGCCCTCCTGCTTTTTCTTCTCCATCGAGGCCGTCTGGTCATGATCAATCATCCGCCCCTGACGCTCAGAGGTCGTGGTCAGCAGCATCTCTTGGATGATCTCCGGCAAGGTCGTGGCGGTGCTTTCGACCGCGCCGGTCAGCGGGTAACATCCCAAGGTCCGGAACCGCACCGATTTCATCATCGGCACCTCCCCGGGCCTCAGAGGCATTCGATCATCGTCGACCATGATCAAGGCCCCGTCCCGCTCCACCACTGGGCGCACGGCGGCATAGTAAAGCGGCACAATCGGAATCTTCTCCAGGTGGATGTATTGCCAGATATCTAGCTCGGTCCAGTTGGAGATCGGAAACACCCGGATGCTCTCACCTTTATTCTTACGGGCGTTGTACAGCTTCCAAAGTTCCGGACGCTGGTTCTTCGGGTCCCAACGGTGCTGAGCCGACCGGAATGAGAAAATGCGTTCTTTGGCCCGTGACTTCTCCTCATCGCGCCGCGCGCCACCGAAGGCAGCATCGAAGCCATATTTGTCGAGGGCCTGCTTTAGGCCCTCGGTCTTCCAGATATGGGTATGCGTCGCCGACCCATGATCAAATGGGTTGATTCCCTTGGCCAAGGCATCGGGGTTTCTGTGTACCAGAAGCTCAAACCCGAGTTCCGCAGCCATGCGCTCGCGCATCTCGTACATGGCTTTGAACTTCCAGGTCGTATCCACGTGCAGGAGCGGAAAGGGTGGCTTGGACGGGTAGAATGCCTTGGCCGCCAGGTGCAGCATCACGGCGCTGTCCTTGCCGACGGAATAGAGCATGACTGGACGTTCTGACTCCGCGGCCACTTCACGCATGATGTGGATCGACTCGGCTTCCAGTCGCTGCAGATGGGTCAGCGTTTCGCCCGACGGGACGGGCGGGGCCACGGCCAGGCTGGTCTGCAAGGTCATCGCTAAGTCATTCCCGCACTGCGCCGAGCAAGCTCGACCGGATGTTGCTCATATAGATCATGAAATGGCGTTGCGCCTGATAGCTGGAGGCCAAATCTTCTGTCGCCCGCGCTAGAAAAGCTGTGAGTTGCACCAACTCCGAAGCCTTCGGCCTTTCACCGCGCCGCAGAAACGCATAGTCCGGTAACAAAATTGGGAGGACCAATCATGAGCGGCCAGGATTTCAAGGACTATGTTGTCGTCGTCACGGGTGCTTCTACCGGGCTCGGCAGAGCCATTGCCGTGGAGGTCGCCTCACGTGGGGCCAGC
>JANLPX010000088.1:0-1983 GCA_031367485.1 Alphaproteobacteria bacterium
CCCTCGGCGTGCAACCGGGCGGCCGGTTCAAGGAAGAAGACCTGCGCTATGAGCGTATCATCATCATGACTGACGCCGACGTTGATGGCGCCCACATCGCCAGCCTGCTGATCACCTTCTTCTACCGCACCATGCCCGGCATGATCCGCGCCGGACGCCTGTTCCTGGCCCTGCCCCCGCTCTACCGCATCAGCCACGGCGGCAAGGCCGTCTATGCCCGAGACGACGCCCACCGCGACGAACTGCTGGCCAGCGACTTCAAGGGAAAGAAGCCCGAGATCAGCCGCTTCAAAGGCCTCGGCGAAATGATGCCTGCCCAGCTCAAGGAAACCACCATGGATCCGCGCAGCCGGACCCTGGCCAAGGTCACCCTGCCCAGAGCCGAAGAAGCCGTCGAAAGCCTCGTCGAAGCCCTCATGGGCCGCAAACCCGAACTCCGCTTCCGCTTCATCCAGGAGAATGCCGAGTTCGCCCTGGCGGATCTGGATATGTGACCATTTTCCCTCCCCTTCATGGGGAGGGACAGGCGGCGACGCCGCCAGGGTGGGGAAGTCAGCGCAGCACAGCGGCTTGCATGAAAGGCAATTCCGCCTTACCATCCGTCTCACCCGGAGGCCCGCCATGACCCTGCTCACCGTCACCGCCAAGGGCCAGGTCACCCTGCGCAAAGAAGTCCTCGAGCACCTGGGCGTCCGTCCCGGCGACAAGATCGCCGTCGAGATGCTGCCCAGCGGCCGGGTCCAGGTCAGCGCCTCCATCCCCTCAGGCCACATCTCCGACGTCTTCGACCTCTTGAAACAGGAGGGCCGCCCGGCGCTGTCGATTAAAGACATGAACGAGATCGCGGCCTCAGGCTGGGCCGGCCAGCGTTGAAGATCACCGCCGCTGCCAACATCCTCATCCGGGCGATCACGGGCGACGATGCACGCCAAAGCCCCGTCGCTCGAACGTTCCTGGCCGAGGCCGAGGTGGTGGCCCTGCCCCTCGCCGCATTGTGCGAACTGGTCTGGGTTCTGGCCCGGGGCTACCACGAGCCACGGGCCAGGATCAGCCAGGCCATCCGCCTCTTGCTGGCCAGCCCCAATGTTGCGGTGAACCGCCCCGCCGCAGAGGCGGGCCTGGCGCTGCTGGACGCCGGCGGCGACTTTGCCGACGGCGTCATCGCCTATGAGGGCCGCTGGCTGGGCGCGGACGAATTCATCTCCTTCGACCACGACGCCGTCCGCCGCCTGACCGCGCTCGGTGAGCCTGCGAGATTGGCGGGTTGAGAGAAATCCCCTCTCCCAGGCGCAAAGCGCCGTGGGAGAGGCCGGGAGAGGGCGGCGCGGCGCATCGGATTCACCACCCTTGGACCCGCTCGCACTTCAGGCCTGTAGGGCCGACGGCCACGCGCGATGTAACGGCCATAAACACTCCAGAATAGGAATCGTGTCCTTTGAATTGAATGGCGCGATCCGCGCCCACTGCGCATCCGCAAACCTCCCGGGGCCAGTTTGTGCGAAACATCTAGCCGGGGTTCGGCGCGGTTGGTATCGCCCAAACGATGATCCCGAGGCCGAGGCATGATCGATTTCGACATCCACAACGACCACGTCGTTTTCGCGTATGAGCCCGAGGTCGGGGGCGGCGTTGAGTGGGTCGCCAAGGAACTCCGGGATCGCGGTGAGCTCAGGATCTCGAAGGTTTTCCATTTTCGTGCGAATGACCTGATCAAGGGGGTGTCGTCCTCCGATGAAGAGGTCGGCCAATTCCAGTTTCGGTTCGGCGTCCGGAAGGACGGCTATATCCACATCGAAGGCCGAATCCTCGGCATCCCCAATCTGGTCCTGATCTCCGACTCTGAGGTCGCATGGTCCCGGAAGCTGTTCATCGCGATCCGCGACACGTCGATCTTCCGCCGCCTCGCGCAACTCTACTCGCCGGAAGAGGAGATCGTGATCGGCGGGTCACGGCCTGACGCGATCCCCGCCACAACCTACCAAG
>JANLPX010000090.1:0-3792 GCA_031367485.1 Alphaproteobacteria bacterium
CAACATAGCCAGCCGGATTGGCCCTAATGGTTTTCCAGCCGAAGCGCTATGGGAAGGGAAGACAGCAGATATTACAACGGCGTCCACACCTCGAATCCGGGCGGCGCGGGTTGAATGCGCTGCTGCTGTGATGATCCATCGGTGGCGCCGCAATCGCAGTGCGAGATGGGCTAAACGTTCTGGAAGATGGATACCATCAGCTCCGACCCTCTGCGCCAAACCAGAATCCGCCCCGATTAGCAAAAGACAGCCGCGCGCATGGAGACGCGTCCGTAAACGCCTTGCCACGTGCTCGGCGTCTACGGCACCGAAGGCGCGATATACTAGCGCCGCCCCGCTGGGCAGGCTTCCTGCTAAGGCTTGCGGATCATGGGTTCGTGCAGGGTCCGTAAAGGCCAAAAGACTTGGCAGGGCCTTTCGCCCACCCGCGCGCCGCCCTAAGCAAGCGGCAGTTCTTACTAGAGTCCAAAATCCTGAAATGTCTGCATCTCCCGCCTTAGATAGTGTTGAAGACCGAATCGCAGCAGCAACTGCGGCTGCCGGACGTTCGCGCGCTGATGTGGCCTTGGTTGCGGTCTCCAAGCAACAACCCTGGGAGAACATCGTACCCGTCCTGCAAGCGGGCCAGCACATTTTTGGTGAGAACCGAGTGCAAGAGGCTGTAGCGAGGTGGCGCGAGCACCGGACAGATGTCGAATTGCGCCTGATTGGCCCGCTGCAGAGCAATAAGGCTAGAGACGCTGCGGAATTCTTCGACGTGATTGAGACCCTCGATCGCGAGAGTCTGGCCAAGGCCCTGGCCAACGAAACTCAGCGGCTCGGGCGTGCCCCCCGGCTCTATGTTCAGGTCAATACGGGGGAAGAACCGCAGAAAGCCGGACTTTTGCCCGACCGGACTGATATGTTTGTTGACTTAGCGCGTTCGACCTATGGCCTAACCCTTGAGGGGTTGATGTGTATTCCCCCGCAGGATCAGGCCGCCGGCCCGCACTTTGCCTTGCTGGCCAAGATCGCTGCCCGAAACGGACTAAGCAAACTCTCCATGGGTATGAGCCAGGACTTCGAAACTGCGATCAGATTTGGCGCAACCAGTGTCAGAGTCGGTTCCGCAATTTTTGGAGTCAGGGCCTAGGTGCGGACTACCCGTATGGCATCTCCGGGTGAAGCCTTAGCTAGCAGGTCTAACATATCCTCTCTGGCCAGAGCGATGCATCCCTCGGTCGGCGCATAGTTGGGTCGTGCCAAGTGCAGGAATATCGCCGATCCTAGACCCGTGATGGGCGGGTTGTCGTTGTGGCCCAAGATTACGACCAGATCATAAACATGATCCTCCCGCCACAGATGCTCAGCGCTGGCGGGATAGGGCAGTCTAACCGGGCTGTTGTAGGCGGGATCTTCCGGAGCATCGCACCATCCGTCTGACGGTGAAATCTGCTTGCTCGGCAGCATAGTAACGGGCGCAGATTCCCGATCGGGCCTGTAGATCAGGTACCGCATAGGCCATGTGCCAAGCGGGGTCGCCCCATCACCCTCTCGTTTGGATTCGGCCAGCTTTACGCCACCCTTTCCGAGAGCGCAGGTCACGATCCGATCCCCAAGATCGAAACGCCCGTCTGACATCGCCGTGAAGATCATCAATGAACACTCAGGAGGGATTGGCGAGAAGGCCCAATAAGGTGCATGTTCTTCCGTATGGCTCAACGCAAAACCTTGCTGATTGTCGATGACAATGATGACCTTCGCGGCGAACTCGCCGAACAGCTCGAAATGGACCAAGAATTTCGGGTCGCTCAGGCTCCAACCGGCGGTGACGGGGTTCGGCAGGCCGTAGAACTTCGACCCGACCTCATCCTGCTGGATGTTGACCTGCCCGATATGAACGGTCGCGAGGTGTGTCGCCAAATGCGGGACAAGGCGGTGATCGCGCCCATTATCATGCTGACGGCGGCTGATACCGACGAGGATACTGTCCAGGGTCTCGACGCTGGCGCCAACGACTATGTAACCAAGCCTTTCAAGCTTGCGGTGCTCCTCGCCCGGATCCGCGCTCAATTGCGCAGTCATGAGCATTCTGAAGGGGCCGTATTTCACTTGGGCCATTATGAATTCCGGCCATCTGCAAAGCTATTGGTTGACGCGGCTCAGAAAAAAATCCGCCTAACCGAAAAAGAGACGAACATTCTCAAGTACCTCTATCGCGCGGGTGAGAAGCCTATCAGTCGCGAAGAGTTGCTGGCTGAGGTTTGGGGATATAATGCGGGTGTTACGACGCACACGCTAGAAACCCACGTTTACCGCTTGCGCCAGAAGATAGAGCCCGATCCTTCTAATGCGAAACTTTTGCTGACAGAGGCGGGTGGATACCGCCTAGCCCCCTAGCGAAGGCGGGCGATATAGGTTGCGAGGTCGTTGATCTCAGTATTCTGCAGGGCGACGGGAGGCATCTCGAAGTGCGGTTTACCGCTAATTTCGGTCAGTTTTCGCTCTAGGCTGATTTCATTGTAACGAAGCGCTAGGTCGCGGAAAGTCGGTGCAGCGGCCCGTGGGCTCTGCGAAATCGGATCTATGGCGTGGCAGCCCGAGCACAAACGAGCCGCGATGGCTTCACCCCCAGAGGGTATGGGTGACAACTCAGGTTGGCCCTTAGAGCAAGCGCATAGGCCTGCGAGGATCGCCAAATACAGCCCGCGCACATCGTTCTCCCATCAATAGGCCGGGAGACTAATATGACAGGGCGGCCTGACGTTGATCCAACGCAATCGTGGCCGTGGCAATCTAGATCGAAAAATCGGCACTGACGGGCGCATGGTCGCTGGGGCGCTCCCATGCCCGCACATCATCGTGCACACGCGATTGAGCCGAACCGATCCGAAAAGCAGCCTCGCGCAAGCCCGGCGTTACCCAGATGTGGTCTAGCCGGAGGCCTCGATTTGAGGCTCGGAAGTCCGCTGCCCGATAGCTCCACCAAGAAAACAACTTGGTCGGGTCGGGTGTTGCTGCACGCGGCAGGTCAATGAAGTCCAGACTTTGCCGAAGCCGCTCCATGGCTTGGATCTCGACGGGTGTGTGGCTGACCACCCTGGACATCTGCTTATGGCTCCAGACGTCGTATTCGCCGGGGGCGACGTTCAGGTCTCCGACGATGGCAAGCGGAGCTTTTGGGTCACGCTGAGCAAGCTCTCGTGTCAGGCGTTCGAAAAAGTCGAGCTTGTGGTCGAACTTGGGATTGATTGCGCGGTCTGGCTCATCGCCGCCCGCCGGTATGTAAAAGTTTTGCACCTCTACTCCAGCTACTGTTGCACCAACAACCCTGGCATGGCCTTCCCGGCAGACGGCCAGGGTCGGCGCATCTCCGAGGGGTAGTCGGGAGGCAATCGCCACGCCATGCCAACCCTTTTGGCCGGCGATCTTGAAGTATGGCAGTCCCGCAGCCTCAAGCGCTGCCCGGGGAAACTCTGCTTCCTGACACTTGATCTCTTGCAAGCATAGCACGTCAGGGGCCTGCTCTCGGACAAAGCGGGCAATGTGGTCCGCGCGCAGGCGGACAGAGTTTACGTTCCAGGTGCAGAGGCGAAGTCGCATGCCTTCACCTAGAGCATGTTCCGACAAGCGGGAACCAGTTATCGGATCTCAACATGCTCTAACTCTTTGAATTAGAGCCCAAAGGCGGCAAAAAGAAACGCCCGGACACTGGAGAGTCCGGGCGTAGTTGTGTGTCTCATGCCGTGGCCGGGAGGGGATAGAAACCGCCACGGAGGCCACCTGCTCGCGCAGGCGTCATGCGTGTCATTA
>JANLPX010000091.1:0-4478 GCA_031367485.1 Alphaproteobacteria bacterium
CCTGGCCAAGCGTCAGCGGTGTGGCGTCCTGGGTATGGGTGCGACCGATCTTGATGATGTGGGCAAAGGCCTTTTCCTTGACCTTCAGCGCAGCGTGCAGGTGCTCCAGCGCCGGCATCAGTTGCTTGGCTACCTGTTCAGCACAAGCAATGTGCATGGCTGTGGGATAGGTGTCGTTGGACGACTGGCTCATATTGACGTGGTCATTTGGATGGACCGGTTTTTTCGAGCCCATCTCGCCGCCCAGCATTTCGATGGCGCGGTTGGATATCACCTCATTGGCATACATGTTGGACTGGGTGCCAGACCCGGTTTGCCAGACCGCCAATGGGAAGTGATGGTCGAGTTTGCCGTCAATGACCTCTTGAGCTGCGGCAATGATCGCCGCACCGATTGCAGGGTCGAGGCGGCCCAGCTCCATATTGGCCTCTGCTGCAGCTCGCTTGACGATCCCGAGCGCGCGGATGACCGGCTGAGGCTGCTTTTCCCAGCCGATCTTGAAGTTACCGAGACTACGTTGGGCCTGAGCACCCCAGTAGACGTTAGTCGCTACCTCAATGGGGCCAAAGGTATCGGATTCAGTTCGGGTCGCGGTCATCAGCGGGTCCTCGTGGCGTAGGTCTGTGCGGACTGATATAGACAGGCGATCTCGAGAGGAAGCCGCCCATGCTCGTTGCCACCACCAATGATCTACCTGGATATCGTATCGTTGCTCATGTGGGCATGGTTCGGGGGATTACGGTCCGGTCTCGCAGCGTCATCGGAAACGTGGGTGGTGCGATCCAATCAATCTTCGGCGGTAGCCTGTCGATCTATACCAAGCTGGCCGAGACTGCGCGCCAAGAGGCCTATGACTTGCTGGTCGCTCACGCCCAGGAGGCGGGGGCCAATGCGATCATTGCGATGCGCTATGACGCCAATGAGATCATGGAGGGTATCACTGAGGTCTTGGCCTATGGGACCGCTGTCCGAGTAGAGCCCCTCTAGCCCAAGTGACTGACGGCTGGGTTCACCATGGAAAAGTTAGAGCGCGGGAGGTTACCGGCGGCTTGGACATCGAGGTCGAAGGGGTTTCCACGCAAGCCCGGTATTACAAACCTCTGATCTACGAGTTTTTTCGGACCACTTGGCGGCGCGCGCGGCCGGGCTGGGGGGAGTATTCGGTCGAAATTATGATGGACTATGTTGGGGATCCGCCCTGGCTAGACCTCGATAACCTAGCCAAGGCTTTGCTGGACGCCGTGAAGGGGTATGCCTTTCACGACGACGCCCAAGTCAGCCGCTTGTTGGTGGAGCGCCGAGCTGGCACTGCCGAGCGGATTACGCTGGCGGTTCGGCGACTTCGCGATCTCCCAGCTTGGCCTGCTGGCTGAATTGCGCGGAAACGAAAAACGACCGCGCCAGGGGAATGGCGCGGTCGCATGTTCGCGAGCCCAGTCTGGAGAGACCGACAGCCTCAGCGGTATTGTTGAATTCGTGTCGTGCGTAGGCCGGCCAAGCCATGACGCTCAATAGACTTTTGCCAGGCGAGGAATTCCTCGTTTGTCAGAGAATAGCGATCGCAAGCTTCATCTAGGGTGAGGAGCCCACCGCGAACGGCCGCCACCACTTCGGCTTTACGACGGATCACCCAGCGGCCCGTATCCACAGGGGGTAGATCAGACACCGTCAAAGGTATGCCCGTCGGGCCGATTACATAGGCTTCACCGCGGCTGTTCGTCCGGGTCTGCTGTTGCTGCAACATGGCTTTACGCCTTTCCAACCATCACTTGTTGGAGAGACAATAGGCGAGAGGACATAATAGTCGGTGAATCGCGTTAGTAAACAAAACAATAATCATGTTCCCCTCGTGTATTATTTTGATACAGATAGCTTAGCCATAGAATAAATAGGTCAGTAACGATTCAATTCATCTCTTAATGTTTATTAATTCTTCCAACATCTGATCAGCGGTCGTGATAATCTTGGAAGACGCAGAATATGCTTTCTGAGTAGAGATTAATCCTGTGAATTCTGCGGATAAGTCAACGGTGGAAGCTTCAAGGGTCGAGGAGGCAATCTTGCCGGCCCCTCCAGCACCGGGCTGTTTCACCGAATAGGCTCCCGACTGTCGGGTGGGCTGGTAGGCATTGCCGCTCTTAGCCAACAAACCGTCGGCATTGGGAAAGGTCGCCAACCCGATTTGTGCAATCTTGCGAATCTGAGAGTTGTCGAAGATCGCTGAGACAAATCCTTCGTCGTCGATTTGCACCCCTACGATACTGCCGACCGATGCACCGTCGGCGCTGATGGCGTTGACCGTCGAAGTTGAGGCGTATTGCGTGAGCTGATCTAGATTCAGGGTGAGCGACGAGCTCTTGATCCCCAGAGCGGTGGCCCAGGCAGGTGCCGCGCCACCCGATGCGCCGAGCGAAATGCTGGGAACGCCGCCCGCACCGCCAAATAGGGTGGTACTGGCGAGGTTCAAAGAACCGTCTGGATTGAACTTGACCAACCCAGATCCGATCTGGCCCGGACGCCCGGTCCCGGTAATCTCGGTATCGGGGACGGCGTAGATTTCAGCGTGCCAAGTGTTGGGCGCGCTGGAATCTTTGAGGAAAGACATCGAAATTTGATGACTACCGCCCAAGGAGTCGATCACGTTCATGGAATAGGCGAAGTCGGGCTTTGTTCCCGTGGTGGAGTCCTTGGCGTAGTCGGCCATCGACTTGACCGTTGTCGGAACATAGGTGGCATCGCCGACCGAGGCGGGGTTTGGACGGTTGTCCAGATTCGCACTAACCGTAGCATTTCCGGTTTGCTTGACCGTCGCGCCCAGGTTTTTGACGTTAATCGAGCCCATCTTGCCGAGGTTCGATGGATCGGTATCGAACGTGCCGTTCGCCAGCAGCGGCCAGCCCTGAAGATAGAGTTTGGAGTCGTTGACGAGATAGCCATCGGCATCAACGCTGAAAGAGCCAGATCGCGTGAAGCTACGTGGGTCTTGGGCCGTCAGGCCGGCACCCTTGCTGGCGACGACAAAAAAGCCATCTCCGGAAATGCCCAGGTCGGTCGCTGATGACGCAGCCTGGAGCAGGCCTTGCTGGGCCACATACTGGCGATTGACGCCCTGGACGCCGCCTGCCGAGTAAAGTCCCTTCACAGCCTGGGATGTTACTACATTGGCGAAGTTCACTTGGTTGCGCTTGTAAGCCGTGGTGTTGACGTTGGCGATATTGTCGGAGATCGCCGCAAGCGCGGAGGAGTTGGCGATCAGCCCGGATACGCCGGCGCGCATTGCGCTGTTGATACTCATGGGTTTTTGCCTTCTTCGGTTCTCAAGAGGATTTGACTAGGAATTTCGTGGCTCAGCCGACGGCCGGGATCACGGGTGTCTCGGCAGAGGCCGCAGATTTGGCGACTGGAACAGGCTCGGAGACGGCGATCACGGCGCTCCAAGGCACCTTGGACCCGCCAATGGTCAGCATGGTTTTGCCGTCGACCTGCTCGACACCGGTAACGACGCCTTTTGCGAACACTTGGGCTGGCACTACACCACCCGAAGAGTCCTTTGCCGTGATGCGAACGCGGTAAACCCCGCCGTCCGGTCGCTTTACGCCCTGTAAGTCGCGACCATTCCATTCGAGGCCATGATCACCGGCCTTGTTGTCGGTCGGGGCGACAGCATGGACGACCTTGCCGTCGGCATCCAAGATTTCGATTTTCACATCCGAGCTGAGCCGATCTAGATGATAGCTCCACGACGCTTTCCCGGCCGTCAGGCTGGCGGTGTCAACATTGGCTTTGACGTCTTTGCCGATCACTGAGACAGCCTGTGAAACGCCGGTGCCCGTGTTGTTGACCAATTGCTTCAAGAGGTCGTTGGAATAGAGCTGCTGCTCCACACCCGTCATCTGGACCAGTTGCTGGGTGAATTGGTTGGAATCCAGCGGTGCGGTTGGGTCCTGGTTTTTCAGTTGAGTCGTCAGAAGCTTCATGAAGGTGTCGAAGCTGGTTGCCAGCCGTGCCTTGCCCAGTGTGCCGGCATCGGTTGCGGTCGCGGTTTGAGTCGTTGGGGTAATAGCCATGAGCTAGATCCTGATGTCGAGGCCGGCGGCGCGCCGAGCCTGATAGATGTCTAGGCGTCCATTGCGAGGGTCGCCGGCCGAGTCTGTGGCCAGCGCCATGGCCGCATCAAAGGCGCGACCTTGATGTCTGTTATTGTTGTCGGTGGCCTGCTGCTGGGGAGGAGGCTGACCTTGTCCACGATCGCCTGCCACGTCAAAACTGAGCCCTCCGGAGAGGTCGAAGCCCGCACTCTCTAAAGCCCGAAGAAGTTCTTCGGAGCGACCTCGCAGATCAGCGGCAGACTGGGGGTTTTCAAAGGACATAGAAGCCTTCACGCGGCCGCGGGCTCCAATCTCTACCCGGACATCGACCCGACCTAGGTCGGCAGGATGGAGTTGAACGTCAAAGCGGGTCAGGCGTCCCTCGAGGTT
>JANLPX010000100.1:0-5249 GCA_031367485.1 Alphaproteobacteria bacterium
GCCAAATACCCTTTTTGCTTCGGCAGCCCTCGCTGTTGCCCTCTTGGGGCCTTGCTCCGCAATTTGCCAGCCAACGGTCCCGTCACTAGAGGGCGGAGCCGGGCGAGCCGCCAGGGTCGTCGATGCCTTTCACGCCGCGCTAAAAGCCGGAGATACCGTCGGCGCCGCAGCGTTGATCAGCGACAAGGCCGTCATCTACGAGGCCGGAGAAGCTGAGCGGTCAAAGGCGGAATACACAGCCAGCCACCTAGCCGCCGATGCGGCCTTCGAGAAAACCGCCCACGATCAGATTTTGCGCCGTGCCGGAGACGCCGCAGGTCGCACCGCCTGGATTGCCACTGAAGGCCAGACCGAGACCGGGTCAGGCGAAACCCGCAAGGTCAGACTGACCACTGAAACCATGGTCCTCGAGGCCATTCGGGGCGAGTGGCGGATTGTCCACATCCACTGGTCGTCGCGGGCTATGCGCCCCTAACGCGGTGCCATTGCCGGGATGTGATAGGCTACAGCAGCACCGGGCCCCACCGGGATTTCCAGGGCGACCCACGCCGCCGTGAGCGCGACACCACCCAGATAGAATGCCGCCGCCAAGGGCAAGGTGAGGGCCAGGAGAGTCCCCAGTCGGAAATCGGGCACCCAGCGGCGCGCAAAGGTGAAGGTCAGCACAAAGTAAGGATTCAGTGGCGAAATAAGGTTGGTTACCGTATCGCCCAGGCGGTAGGCCGCCGTGGTCATTTCTGGCGACACCCCGAGCAACATCATCATCGGGGTCGCGACCGGCGACATGGCGGTCCACTTGGCTGAGCCCGAGGCGATCAAAAAGTCGAGCCAAGCCGACATAGTCGCCAACAAGGGCAGCAAGAGCGCCGGAGGCGCATGCAAGGCGCGAAGTTGTTGCGCCCCAAGGATCGCAGTGATCGGCCCCAGATTGGACCAGGTAAACATCGCCACAAAGTGGGCCGCAAAGAAGATCAGGACTAGATAGGGCAACATGCCCTCCAGGCCCTTGACCATCATATCCACCACATCGCGGTGAGACTTGATCGACCCCATCGCCGCGCCATATGCCCAACCTGTCGCAGCAAACAGCAGAAATATTCCGGCGGGCAGACTGCGGAAGAACGGCAACAGCCGCTGGCTGCCTGTCGCCGACCTATCCAAGAAGGGCGAATAACCCGGCCAGAAGGTTAGAGCCGCAAATAGGGCGATGACAGCCAGGGCCGCTAGACCAGCCATACGCAGGCCACGTCGTTCGTCGGCTGTGACCACGCTGGCGGCCAACTCGCCGCTACTGACGTCCCCTGTCCAGAGACCAAGTCGTGGCGCCATCACGCGCTCGACAATAATCCAGGCGAGCCCCGTGAACAGAACCGCCACCGCAATACTGAACCACCAGTTTCCTAGTGGATTCATCGTCCAGTCCGGCACGATCAGCCTAGCCCCAATCTCAGTGATGCCAAAGATCAGAACGTCATACTGACCGGGGATCAGATTGCCCGACAGTCCGACCGCCGCGCCGGAGAACCCAACAATCAAACCTAGGATCGGGTGACGCCCCGCGCCCGCATAGATTACAGCGGCGAGCGGCACATAGACCAGATAACCAGCGTCAATCGCATGGGTGGTCAGCATGCCAATGACGAAGACAATCGGTGTGAGAAAGTGCTGCGGAACGCTCGCCAAACTGCTGCGCAACAGGGTTGAAAATAGACCGCTGCGCTCGGCGATACCGGCACCCAGCATGATAGTCAGAGCCAAGCCGAGCGGCGTAAAGCTCGTATAGGTCTTGGGCATCTCCATGAAAAGCTTCTGGATATTGGCCTGGGAGAGCAGGCTTTGGGCAATAAGCGTTTCGCCAGACACCGGATTGATTGCCGACCAACCTGCTGCAGCCCCGAAAACCGATATGCCCATCAGAATCGCGATAATGGCGATGAAAATGAACACCGGATCAGGTAGGGCGTTGCCCAACCGCTCGACGCTATCGAGAAAGCGATTGGAGTTGGTGTTGCGATCTAGGATATCAGTCATGGCCAAGCTAGCCATGACTCCCAATCGGTGTCGAGTAACCCTCTAGGCGGTGACCATCCGCACCACCGCGAAGCTTGGCTCAGCACTCTCCCAAACCCGGTCCACGCGCCATCCGGCCTGCGCCGCCAGATCGCCAAATCCCGGCAAGGTGAACTTGTAAGAGTTTTCAGTGTGCAGGGTTTCACCGGCGGCAAAATGGAATTCCCGCCCGGCTGCTCGCACGACTTGGTCGACCAATGAGACCAGATGCATTTCCATACGGCTATCGTCAGCATTCCAAATCGCACGATGCCGGAAGGTCGATAGGTCAAAATTTCCCCCGAGCTCGCGGTTGATCCGGGTCAGCAGATTGAGATTGAATGCTGCCGTCACACCTTGGGCGTCGTCATAGGCTGCAACCAGAGTTGCCGGTGCCTTGACCAAATCCAGGCCAATCAGAAACGCTGCACCTCGCCCCAACAGGTGCCGCGCCGTCTTCAGAAATGCCACAGCCTCGGTCGGCTGAAAATTACCCAGGGTCGAGCCCGGGAAGAACCCCGTGCGCGGCCTGCCCGTCGCGACTTCGGGCAAGCGCATGGCCGTGGTGAAGTCGTCCACTAAGGGCGCGACCTCAATATGCGGATAGTCCCGTCGGATATCGCGCGCGGCGACCTCCAGAGCGTCAGGGCTGATGTCGATGGGCACATAGGCAGCCAGTTGGGGCGCAGCATCCAGCAGGATGCGGGTCTTGGTGGAGGCTCCGCTGCCGAACTCAACCAGCACTGCATCGTCGGAAATCACCGAAGCCATCTCACTGGCCTTAGCGCGCATCAACGCCGTCTCCGTGCGGGTCGGATAGTATTCCGGCAGCTCGCAGATCACCTCGAACAAGCGCGAGCCTTCGGCGTCATAAAAGTATTTCGGCGAGAGCTGCTTACGCGGTTTCGATAAGCCTTCGATGACATCGTGGGCGAAGGTCGAAGGCAGCGGTGCTGCGACCACCTTGGGATCAGCGTCCCAGGCTAGCCGCAAACCTGAGAACATCCATCTCTGACCCGGTTGGAAGAAGTTGCGATAGCTCGCGCGCACATGTCCCTGAGGCGTGGCGCAGCATCCGCCGCGCAGCACCATCTGGCCGATCATGAACTTGCCATTGTACTCGCCCACCGCACCCTCAGGTGCGGTGAAGCCGGGATAGGGGTGATAGGCGCTGCGGGTCCACTCCCAGAGATCGCCAAACATTTGGCGAAGGCCGGTGGCGGTGGGATCAGCTCCCGTTGGTACCAACCGGCCATGATCAACAAAATTGCCCAGCAATGGCAAATCATGAGCGGCGTGCTCCCACTCTGCCTCGGTAGGCAGGCGGGCACCGACCCAGGTTGCGTAGGCCTCCGCCTCATAAAAGCTGATATGGGCGACCGGCGCGTGTGGGTCCAAAGCGCGAAGCCCCAGCAGGCTCATCACCCGCCATCCGCTGTCGTCGGCCTGCCAATAGGACGGCGCAGTCCATCCCTCGGCCAGAACCGTGGCCCAGCCTTCTGACAGCCACAGCTCTGCCCGCTGGTAGCCGCCATCGGCCATGAAAGCCAACCACTCGCCATTGGTCACCAGCCGGTCGGCCAACTCATAAGGTGTCAGAAAGACGCGATGCCGGGGTCCCTCATTGTCGAAGGCAAATCCACCTCCCGTGTGACCGATCTCTTCCAACCCTCCGTCGAACCGCACCCGACCCATGGGGCCAGGATCCACTGCAAGACCGTGCGCGGCCTCTTGCAAATAGGCTGGCTTGAGCGGTGATTGACCAAAGAGATGCAGAATATCCATCAGGATCAGCTCTTGGTGCTGCTCCTCGTGCGCCAGACCCAGGGTGAGCAACACCCCATGCTGGTCCCCGGTCTCCGCCAGTAGCCGCCCCATCGCCGCGTCCACGTGAGTGCGGTAGGCCATCACTTCAGCCAGGGACGGCCTAGTCAGCAGACCTCGCTGTGGGCGAGGCTGACGCGGGCCTATAGCCTCGTAGTACGAATTGAACAAATAGCCAAAGTCGGGGTCGAACACCTCGTAATCCGCTAAGTGAGGAACCAGCAGGAATGTCTCAAAGAACCAGGTCGTGTGCGCCAGGTGCCACTTGGTCGGACTAGCATCGGGCATAGACTGCGCGCCGGCATCTTCAGCCGACAGGTCTGCCACCAGATGTTCGGACGCCTTACGGGTCCGAGCAAACCTCAACGCCATGAACGATTCACAAGTCTGTTCGCTCGGGCGGACCGTATCTCGAATGCCTGACATGCTCGGCCTCCCCACTACTCGGCAATCCATTCGCCGCGCCTTGGACTGCGGTTACATCGTCTTGCTTGATACATAGAAGTGTCAGCAACCGGTTCGGTTGCGCAAAAATCAACGTGAGGAGAGCCTAGACCCCTTCGGGCCTACGTCGGCGCACCCGCGTAAGCCGCCTCAACCGCCGCCAAAACCTAGTCTTCTGAGGCTCGGGATAGGGCTGGAGGTTCCGCACAAAGTCCTCAGCGCAAGCCCGCCAGGAAAATCCCTCCGCGAACCGCCGAACCACGGCGCGATCTAGCTTCAAGGCTTCCAGGCACGCCTCCTTCAAGCCCTCGGTCGCACTCACCGCCAAGACGCCGGCATCGGAACCGGGAATTATGTCGATCGGTCCCGGTGCCGGATAGGCCGCCACAGGCGTGCCTGCTGCCATCGCCTCTAAGATCACCAAGCCGAAGGTATCTGTCAGTGACGGAAACACGAAAACATCTGCGCAAGCAAAATGCGCGGCCAGCTCTTCGCCAAACTTTGCACCGGTGAACACCGCCTTGGGGTATTTCAACGTCAGCTCGTCCAACTGCGGTCCTGAGCCCACGACCACCTGGGTGCCGGGAAGGTTCAAGGCCAGGAAGGCCTCGATGTTTTTCTCAACCGCCACCCGGCCCACCGAGAGGAAAATCGGTCGTGCCAAATTCGCAAAAATGTCGGGCTCGTCCGCGGCCCGCGGGTGAAACTGGATCGTGTCCACGCCGCGCGACCAGGCCGTTATATTGCGAAATCCGTGATGCTCTAACTCATCGCGCATGGTCGGCGTTGCCACCATCAAGCGCCCCGACGGTTTATGGAACCAGCGCATATAGGCGTAGCCCGCCGCCAGCGGCAGCGGCAGCCGCGCTGAAACATACTCCGGAAACCGCGTGTGATAGCTTGTGGTGAAGGGGAGTTTCCACTCCACACAG
>JANLPX010000103.1:0-1839 GCA_031367485.1 Alphaproteobacteria bacterium
GGCTCCCAGGCCACCCGTGCCAATGATTAGAACCCTGGCTGCTTTCAGTTTTTGCTGCCCGGGGCCGCCGACCTCTCGCAATACCAAGTGGCGGGCATAGCGCTCAACCTCGTCGTCGGAGAACATCATCAATCTTGACCCCAATGCCAGCGCGGCGTCAGCTCCGCTCACCTATAGCAAGATTGAGGTATGCGTTGAGGGGTTTTGCGCTTCTGTAAGGGCGGCCTTGGGCGGCCTTAGGGGTCTCTTGCGGCGTCGAGGAGGGCGCGTGCTCGCTGCAAGACCGGCAAGACTGCGATTAACTCAGCCTCGTCGATACCTTTAAGAAACCCGGCGATTACGGGAGACAAGGCCGAGATCGCGGTCTCGCGAACCCGGCGACCCTGCGCTGTGACACTTACGCCTTTTCCCCGACCGTCTTTCGGATCCGGTTCGGTTCGCACGAGACCCTGAGATTCAAGCCGCTTGACCGTGCCGGTGATCGCGCCGCGCGTCACTTGCAAGGCGTTGGCAATCAGCGCGGGGGGGCGTCGCTCATGTCCCAAGCGGATGAGATGATTCAAGACGGTAAAGCCCGCCAAGGACAATCCAGCCGGCAAAACCCGCTCAAATGCGGTGCTCGCCAGATGTTCGATAATCCCGATCTCGTTAAAGAAAACAAAGGTCGGCGAGGTGTCCTTGGTCTCTGCTGTCATGCGCGGAGGTGTTCGGCTAGGCCTCGCCTCGGCGCGGGGTCGGCAGTCTTTGCGCGACCCACTCGCACCAGCATCTGCAACGGCGCTCCGGGGCTCGCGCCGAGTTCCGCCTGGGTGGCGGCATAGAGCGGCGCCATTTCGGGAAATTCCTGCAAGGTCATGCTCCAGGGTTGGAAACAGAGACCAAGCTTCGTAGCGGTGAGCTGGGCGCGCGCATAGGCCCGACCTGCGGCTATTTGTGTCGCGCGGGAATTGTCTGTGCTCCGCAGCCAGAAGAAAGCTGGGGTAGCGTTCAGGGCTTTCTTGGCCATGTCATCGCTAGACTTGGCTCCAAACGAGTCTGGATCGGCCATGGCCTTGGCGGTCAACATGCCTGACGACTTCAGAAATTCGAACAAGGGACCGTCTAGGGAAATGCCATCACGGTGTTGCGCAATCTCGGCAGCACCAATGCGAATGAGCCGCACGGACTCCATATGGGTCGCTGGCGTGTGACCCTCGGTATACCAACCTCGCCAACCCAGGTCGATCAAGCGCTCCCGGGCTGCCTCATCAGTTACAGTACCTGCCGCGATAGTTTCGCCGTTCGCACTGCTGATTAGGGCAGCGAGCTCGGCCTGGCTGGGTGGCGACTTCAGATCGTAGGGTGACCGGTTCGTATGCCGTTTCAGGATCTGAGCGAACAGCGGGTCGCGCGAGACGGTTGGATCCGCCACTAGCCGCACACGGGCCAAGGCGCGGCTGTCCAGGTTGGGCTGTGGCTCCCCCTCGGGCCAGAGAGATATCTCGGTGCGACGACCAATTTCACGAGCCGCTAGATCGAGCAATTCCAGAAAAGCCCCGCAGCCGATGACGATCTGACGGTTGGGGGGATCGGTAAAGGGTAATAGGCGAGTGGTGTCGGCATAGAGGACCATTTCGTCCGACCCCACGAGATCGACCAACCACGGCTGGCGGTTGTGCGGGTTGGGAGCGAGGATAGCGTGGGCTAATGCAAAGCGGCGATGATCGCGCTCACCGACCCCCGGTGTGCGCCAAGCGGCAATCGGATCGGTGGCGGGCTTCGTGGCGCAGCCAGCGACGACAACCGGCGTACTGGCAGCCAAGAGTTGGAATACGTTACGGCGAGTTTGCACGGCGATCT
>JANLPX010000105.1:0-7235 GCA_031367485.1 Alphaproteobacteria bacterium
GATGGCGATCTCAAACCGATCGGCGGCCGCGAGCAGCGGTCCGGCCCGGCCAGCGAACACGCCGGTGGGGATATTGGGCGAAATGTGTAGCGCAAAGGCCGCGTCGGGGGCTGGCTCCATCAGGCCGTCATCCATCATCCAGCGCGCGCCGTGGTGACCCTCTTCGCCGGGCTGGAACATGAAGACGACCGTTCCGGCCAGCCGGTCGCGATTGGCGCAGAGCGCACGGGCGGCCCCGGCCAGCATGGCCACATGCGTATCATGCCCACAGGCGTGCATGGCCCCGTCGGTGCGGGAGGTGAATTCCAAGCCGGTGTCTTCATGCAGAGGCAGGGCGTCCATGTCGCCGCGCAACAGCACAGTGCGGCCGTTGGCTGGGCCGCGCAGGATGGCCATAAAGCCGCTGGTGGACGGGCCCTCAAGGATTTCCAGGGGCAGGTCGGCAATGGCAGCCTTGGCCTTGGCGGTGGTCAACGGCAGATGCAGGCCAAGCTCTGGCTCTTCATGGATGGCGCGGCGCAGAGCGATCATGTCGGCCAGCAGGTCTTGGCCGGCTTGAGTCCAGAGATTGTCAGTGGCGGGCAGGTCCATGGCGTCCTCGGCAAATGGCTTTTGTCACCATGCCGAGGGGCGGGGCCTGCGGCAAGGCTTCAGCCGTGCAGGGCGCGCAGATAGTCTTGGGTGAAGGCGATCAGCTGATAGGCGGCGACGGCGGCCATCACGACGAGCACAACGGTCAGCACACGCTGGATCGCCGTGACCCGCCGACGTCGCTTGGTCGCAGGTGATTGCTCTGCATAGGTAAGGTGCATGGCATCTGTCCCATATTGGCGCAGTGTGCGCGGTGGTGGGTTCGGATGCGCAAAGCTTGAGCCGGTGGCGGTTCATGGCCCCTGGCTTCTTTCGGCCCCCGGGATGAAACACTAGTTTCGAGTCGATCAGTTCAGTTCAGTTCTGGAAATAGGGCTCGACGGTGCCTTGGAGTTTAACGGTCATCTGTTTGCCGTGGCGGTCGGTGGTCTTGCCGACGGCGAGGCGGACCCAGCCGGCGCTGACGCAGTATTCCTCAACATTGGTCTTTTCCACGCCCTTAAAGCGCACGCCGATGCCTCGGGCTAGCAGGGCCTCGTCGTGGAAAGGGCTCGCCGGATCCACGCATAGGCGGTCAGGCGGGGTGTCGGCGGCGGGGGATTCAGTGGAGTCGGTCATAGGCGCGTTCTAGCTGCTCATTGCGGGAAGCGAAATCCCCTCTAGCCTGACCTAACGGACGGTGTTTCATGGTGGAAACAACACCAAATCACATATTGGGAGCAATCTGATGCCTGAAGCCTGGATCATCGATACAGCGCGGACCCCGCGTGGCGTGGGTAAGGTCGACAAGGGTGGGTTGGCCAATGTCCACCCGCAACGGATTTTGTCGACGGTGCTGAAGGCGTTGGCCGAACGCAATAATCTGAACACGGCGGACATCGACGACGTGATCGCCGGTTGTGGAACGCAGAGCGGTAAGCAGGGGAGCTGCATTGCCCGCATGGCGGCACTGGATGCTGGCTATGACGTGCGGGCCCCGGGCATGAGCCTGGACCGGTTTTGCGGTTCGGGTCTGACAGCGGTCAATCTGGCGGCCATGGGCGTGATGAGCGGCGCGCAGGACTTGGTGATCGCCGGTGGCGTTGAGAGCATGAGCCATGGCTCGACCCTGAAGCGCCAGTCGGGGGCGACCCTGGACTCGCTGAACACCCATTTGCGCGCCATCCATCCCCAGCCGCACCAGGGCATCTGTGGTGACGTGATTGCCACTCTTGAAGGCTTTACTCGAGACGACGTGGATAAGCTGGCCCTGGAAAGCCAGCGCCGTGCGGCCCATGCGCTGGCCAACGGCTATTTTTCCAAGAGCCTGGTCCCAGTGTTCAATGACGACGGTTCGTTGGCGTTGGAGAATGAGGAGTATCCTCGCCCGCAGACCACCATGGAAGGCTTGAGCCAACTGAAAGCCGCCTTTGCTGCGCTCTATGATGTGCCGCTGGACGAAGAGGGTCTTAGCTTCCGCAAGCTCGTGGAGGCCACTTATCCGGACCTGAAAATCAATCACGTGCACCATGCGGGCAATTCGTCGGGTGTGGTGGATGGCGCGGGCGCGGTGGTGATCGCCTCGCCGGAATACGCCATGGCGCATGGCCTGAAGCCTCGCGCTCGGATCGTTTCTATCGCGACAGCGGGTGACAGTCCTGAGTTGATGCTGAACGCGCCTGGCCCTGCGGCCCGCAAGGCCCTGAACAAGGCTGGCATGACGATGAAGGACATTCAGTTGGTGGAGATCAACGAAGCCTTCGCCGTGGTGCCGCTGAAGTTCATGCGCGACATGGAGGTCGATCCGGCGATTGTGAATGTGAACGGCGGAGCCATTGCTCTGGGCCACCCAATTGGCGCGACCGGCGCTATGATCCTGGGCACTCTGTTGGATGAGATGGAACGCCGCGATCTGAACGTCGGTCTGGCCACCCTCTGCGCAGCTGGCGGCATGGCCCCGGCGGCGATCATCGAGCGGATGTAAAGACCATGGACCTCGACTGGAGCGACGCCGACCGTGCCTTCCAGGACGAGGTCCGGGCTTTTCTGGATGCTGAGCTGACGCCGGAACTTCGCCGACGTGGGCGCGGCATGACCAGTGTCTATGCGGACTATGACACCACCATCGCCTGGCAGGCCAAGCTGCACGCCAAGGGCTGGGTCGCTCCGGCTTGGCCGACCCAATATGGTGGGCCAGGCTGGAACGTGGTGCAGCGCTACATCTGGGCGCGGGAAACTGCGCGGGCCGGAGCGCCGCCGATGTCGCCCATGGGCGTGGGCATGTGCGGTCCCGTCTTGATCGGCCATGGCACCCCGGCGCAGCGGGACTATTTTCTGCCCCGGATGCTGAACGGCGAACACTGGTGGTGTCAGGGTTATTCGGAACCGGGATCAGGGTCTGATCTGGCATCGTTACAGATGAGTGCGGTGGAGGATGGCGATGACTTCGTCTGCAATGGCCACAAGCTCTGGACCACGCATGCCAATGTCGCCAACTGGATTTTCTGTTTGGTGCGGACCAGTCGTGAGGCGATCCCACAGCAGGGTATCACTTTTATCCTGATCGACATGAAGACGCCCGGCGTCGAAGTGAAGCCAATCATCATGCTGAGCGGCGAGCATATTCAGAACGATGTGTTCTTTACCGACGTGCGGGTGCCCAAAGCCAATGTGGTGGGCAAGGTCGGCGAGGGCTGGACAGTGGCCAAATACCTGATGCAGTTCGAGCGGGGCGGCGGCGTCAGCGCGCCGGGCCTCAGTGCGCGGCTGGCCAAGATCCGGACGATGGCGCAAGCCGAGGGCCTGTTGGCTGATACTAGCTTTGCCAGGCGTTTGGCCGCCGCGGCCATCGAGGTGGAGACCTTAGAGGGCGTTGAACTGCGGACCATGTCGAAACTGAGCCAAGGTGACGCGCCAGGGGCTGAGTCCTCGATGATGAAGACCGTGGGCACGGAGCTGTCACAGAAACTGACGGAGTTGGCGATCGAGGCGGCGGGCGTCTATTCGGCCCCCTTCCAGCCCCATACCGTGTTTGCCGGTGGGCCAACCCCAGGCTTCACGCCGCCGACCGATGGGTTTGGTGCGGGGCCGGAGCATAGCTGGCCGGTGACCGCCAAGTATTTGAACGACCGGGCTGGCTCGATCTATGCCGGCACCAACGAGATCCAGCGCAACATCATGGCCAAGGCGGTGTTGGGGATCTAACGAGCAGGGGAGTGTGGCTCGCCCCTTGCGAGAATGAGGCAGAACCAAGTCGTTTTGTCTCAATTCGGGAACTCCACATGAAAGCCTTCGCACTTCTGGCCTCCGTTGCCGCCCTAGCATTGTCCGCACCTGCATCCGCAGCTGTGATCACCAGCCTTCCCGGCGGTGTCTCACAGTTTATGCCGCTCACACAGTCGTTCACGGCCGGACCCGTGGCCTTCGGGGCCATCACTTATAGCTCAACGAACTCCGGCAGCGTCGTCGGCTACAACAATGGCTATGGCTTTGCGACTAACGGCAGCTGGTCCGGTGGCCTTGGCATGGCAGGGGTCAATACCGACCTCGGCACGATGACCTTCGCCTTTGCCAGTGCCGTGAGTGGCGTCTTGGCAGATATCAATTGGGCTCCCGGCTACAGCAGGAGCCAGCCGGTGACCATGTCGATCTTCAACAGCAGCAATGTTCTGCTGGAGACCTTCCAGCTTGCGACGGGTTCGACCAATTCCGTTGCACCGGGCTATTGGGGCTTTCAGCGTGGCCAGGGCGACATCGCCTATATGACGATGACCAACGGTTATGTCGGCGCGCGTGACTTCAGCATCTTGGCGGGCGGTGCGGTGCCAGAGCCTGCTACCTGGGCCCTGATGATCAGCGGGTTTGGCATGGCTGGTGTTGCCCTGCGCCGTCGTAAAACGGTCGCCGTTACAGCCTAGTTTTCAGTTCTGGGGTTTGCTTATCGTGGCCGTCGCAGAAGTACCTGCGGCGGCCATTTGAGTCTGACGTGGTCGGTTGCACCACAATGCATCGCGATGCACGCCGCTGCACCTACATTTGCGGGAACCAATTCACTACGTTACCGTTTGGTCTGTGATATTAAGTTGGGGAGTTCGTTCAATGCTGTTCTCGAAAAATCTGTCTGCCGTTTCTGCCCTTGCGGCTCTGACGCTTGCAGGGTCTGCTCACGCAGCGTTGGTCGTCGTTGACGCCAATTCTAATTCGTCAACTGGCGGTGTCGGGCAAAGCTCTGGTCTGGTCCTAACCACGGGGCAGATGTTTCATTCAACTGTGGCGGCAACGGATTTGTGGAGTGCCGGTGCTTTGCCGAGGTGGTCCAATGCTGACGGTCTGATCGTCCCGCTCTTTGCTACGGGAACCGACGATTCCGGGCAGGCGGCCGGCACTCAGATCGGGGCACTTTTCCCGCTATGGACACAGGGCGGATTCACTGCACCCTATAATAGCCTCGTAGGCAGCATCGGTGGCGTTCTCCAGGTGCTAGGCACCAACTTCAACGGCCCTGCCTGGGGCAATGGTGCCCTTACTTTGTACTTTTGGGACTCGAACTTTAGCGACAACACGCAGTTCATCACTGCCGACATTGGCTTGAATGCCACGGGCGGTGGCGTGCCTGAGCCAGCCACTTGGGCGATGATGATCGCCGGTTTCGGGATGGTCGGTGCCACACTGCGCCGTCGTCGTTTCGCTAGCCTGTAAACTCGTACCAAATTTTGCAATTGATGGCCGTCGCGGAAATCTCTGCGACGGCCATTTGCGTCTTGCGCGGGCTCGGTGCACCAAAATGCATCTCGCTGCATGCCGCTGCAACTTTGCCGGGGCGCCTGTCGGAGTCATTCTGTGGGTGAATTGTGAGGGTTGAATGGGGGTTCAATCCGATGCGGTTCGCTACGTGTCTATCGAAGCGGCGGTCACGGTTGGGTTGGTGTTTTGCGACACTGAAGCAGCCGTGGCCGTTTGGGTTTGAGTGGGAGCGAACCGCGTTCCTGAATTAAAATAATCGCGACATGGTTTTCGGCAGGGCGCAATTCTACAGTTGCGACTGCGGCACGATGCCTAAGCGGAGCCTTGGCCATGAGCGATCTTGATTTCACCGGCCAGACGGTCCTGGTTGTCGGCGGTTCCAGTGGGATTGGGAATGGCATCGCGCACGGGTTTCGCGAGCGGGGTGCCAGCGTCCACGTGTGGGGCACCAAGCCCGGCGCATCCGACTATGCCGGTCAGGAGGGGTCTGATCTCAACGGCCTGACCTATGCGAGCGTTGATGTTGCGGATCGACTTCAGATTGCGCGCGAGGCCGCTGTCCTGCCCAGCCTCGACGTTCTGGTACTCTGCCAAGGCACTGTCGTTTATCGGCGCGGTGAGTTTGAGCCGCTCGGCTGGGACCGGGTGATGGCGGTTAATCTTGACAGCCTGATGGATTGCTCGCGGGCCTTCCATGACCGGCTTGCATTGGCCAAGGGGTCGATCATCATTGTCAGTTCAGTGTCGGGGTTCCAGTCGAACAGGGGTAACCCGGCCTATGCAGCATCTAAGGCCGGGGCAGTGTCGCTGACCAAGACCTTGGGCGAAGCCTGGGCGCGGGACGGTATTCGGGTCAATGGCTTGGCTCCGGGCCTGGTGGCAACCAAGCTGACGGCGGTAACGACTGAAAATCCGGAGCGGATGGCTGGCGCACTGCTGGCGATCCCGGTCGGGCGGATGGGCACACCGGCCGATATGGCTGGCGCGGCGTTGTTTCTAGCCTCGCCCTTGGCGGCCTATGTTGCTGGACAAACTCTTATCGTGGATGGAGGCCTTAGCCTGTCATGACCCTTAGTCGCTCACTCAAAGGCTCCATCGCCCATGTCACCGGGGCGGGCTCCGGCATGGGTGCCGCCACCGCCACCGTTTTCGCCCGCGAGGGTGCCCACGTGGCGGTGACGGATTTCAACGGCGAGGCGGCGCAAGCCGTGGCGCAAGGGCTGATAGATCAGGGATTTTCCGCTCATGCCTGGGCGCTGGATGTCTCTGACGCTGCAGCGGTTGGGCGTGTGACCGAGGAGATCGCGACGCGGTTTGGCGGCCTGGATATCGTGATCAATAATGCCGGCGTGCCGGGTGGTGCGAGGATCGACTCGCCCAATTATGACGCGGTCTGGGCCAAGTCGCTGGCGATCTTGCTGACCGCCCAACAAGTGGTGATCCGTGCGTCCTTGCCGCACCTGCGCAAGTCCAAGGCGGGTCGGATTGTGAACATCGCCTCGACCGAAGCGTTGGGCGCAACGAGCATGGACAGCCCCTACGCGGCGGCTAAGGCGGGGGTTACCGGCCTAACCCGGGCGCTGGCCGTTGAGCTGGGCCGTGAGGGCATTACCGTCAACTGCATCTGCCCGGGCCCTATTAATACGGGCATGACCGCGGTAATCCCCGACGAGAACAAAGTCATCTTCGCCAAACGCCGCACCGCCATGGGCCGTTATGGCGACCCTGAGGAAGTTGCGCATATCACAGTGAGTTTGTGCCTGCCGGCGGCCAGCTACCTTACCGGCGTAACGATCCCAGTTGACGGCGGGCTGATGGCGCGGAATGCATAGGCCCTAGTCCCGACCGCCTTTTTCGCCGCCCACATCAACCAGGGCACGGTAGCGGTGTACCGGGGCTGGAGCCACTGACTCCGGTCCCAT
>JANLPX010000143.1:0-2079 GCA_031367485.1 Alphaproteobacteria bacterium
CGAAGCCAAGGCCGGTTGGCGCGAAAAGCACTAGCTGCATTGCAGGGCCGCGTCCAAACGCGGCCCTGAGTGCTACTTCACCGAAGCGCAGAACCGCTGAATGCGACCACAGGCGTCTTCCAAAATCGTGTGTGATGTCGCGTAGCTGATACGGAAGAACGGCGAGAGGCCGAAGGCTTCACCGAACACCACCGCCACACCTTCGGTTTCCAAGAGCTCGTTGGCGAAGTCCTTGTCGCCGCCGATCACCCGGCCAGACGGCGCGGTCTTGCCGATCAGGGCCTCGCAGGACGGATAGACGTAGAAGGCCCCCTCGGGCGTCGGGCAGACCAGACCGGTGGCTTGGTTGAGCATTGAGACCACCAGATCGCGGCGATCCTGGAACAGACGCGCATTGGGCTTGATGAAGTCCTGCGGACCGTTCAACGCTTCGACCGCCGCGTATTGCGATATCGAAGAGGGGTTCGATGTCGACTGGCTCATTACCTTGGCCATCAGTTTGATCAAGGGCTCTGGCCCCGCGGCATAGCCGATCCGCCAGCCAGTCATGGCATAGGCCTTGGACACGCCGTTCATGGTCAGCGTGCGGTCATAGAGGGCCGGTTCCACCTGGGCGATGGTCCAAAATTCCATGTCGTCGAACAACAGGTGTTCGTACATGTCATCGGTCAGGATCCAGACCTGGGGATGGCGCAGTAGCACATCGGCCAAGGCCCGCAGTTCGGCCTTGGTATAGGCCGCACCCGAGGGGTTGGACGGTGAGTTGAGGATCAACCAACGGGTCTTGGGCGTGATCGCGGCTTCGAGGTCCGCTGGTCGCAGCTTGAAGCCGGTGGACGCGGTGGTCGGCGCGAATACCGGCGTACCGCCCGCGAGCAGCACCATGTCGGGATAACTGACCCAATAGGGGGTCGGCACCACGACCTCGTCGCCGGGGTTCAGCGTGGCCATCATGGCGTTGAAGATCACCGGCTTGCCGCCGGGCGACACGTTCACCTGGCTGGTCTTGTAGGTCAGGCCGTTTTCACGGGCGAACTTGTCGACAATCGCCTGCTTCAGTTCGGGGATGCCGTCGACGGTGGTGTACTTGGTCTTGCCGTCACGGATCGCCTTGATGGCGGCTTCCTTGATGTTGTCGGGCGTATCGAAGTCGGGCTCGCCGGCCCCGAGGCTAATGACGTTCTTGCCCTGGGCATTCAATTCGCGCGCCTTCTGATCGGTCGCCATGGTGGCGGAGGGCTTCACACGGCTGAGCGTTGTGGACTCAAGGGACATGGCCGGGACTCGTAAGGAGGGGTTGAAACAAACGGGGCGGGGTGTAGCCGATGCCGGGGCAAAGGCATAGGCGTTGCTTGACCTAAAGCGACGAACAGGCGACCTCACGCCCATGCGCCGACTTCTCGACCTCGTTACCAATATGGATCGCCAGACTTGGCGGACCCTGGCGGTGTCGTTTGTGTTGTTTGGCGGTGTCGGGTTGGTGTTCCTGTTCGGAGCCCAAGTGTTGGGGTTCAATGGCGAGGCCACGGTTGAGCACTGGCTGGGGGCCGCGCCGGGACCTTGGGCTTTGCCGGTGGCCGTGCTGGCTTTTGCCCTGCTGGCCTTTATCGGGGTGCCGCAGTTTGTTCTTATTGCAGCAGCGGTGGTAGCCTTTGGCCCGTGGTTGGGGCTGGCCTATAGCTGGATCGGGACGATGGTTTCGTCGTTGGTCGGGTTCTATCTGGGCCGGTTCGCAGGGGCCAAGGCGCTGAAGACCCTGTCTGGCGAGAGCATGCAGCGGTTTATGGACCTTGTTGGGGCCAACGGCTTTCTGGCAAGTTTGATCGTGCGGTTGGTGCCGTCTGCCCCGTTTATCGTTGTGAACATGGCGGCGGGCGTGACACCGATGCGGGTGATGGACTTCGCCGGTGGGACGGCACTGGGCATCATTCCGAAAATCGCGCTGACCGCTTTTGCCGGGAATTCCGTGGTCGCGGCAATGAAGGGCGGCGGGGCAGGGCAGTATATTTGGCTGGCAGTGATTGCCGCCGTTTGGATCGGAATTGGCTGGCTGGCACGCGGCTGGCTGAGGTCGCGTGA
>JANLPX010000151.1:0-1618 GCA_031367485.1 Alphaproteobacteria bacterium
TGGGTGCGGCGTTTGGCCTTGATCGCCGAGGTCTCGAAGAACAAGTCCATCAGCATGGACTTGCCTCGTCCCACCGGCCCCCAGAGATAGACACCCCGCTGGCTGTCGGGTTTCTTGAATAGGGCAGCGAGACGTCCCGGCTCGGAGGCATCCATGTCGCTCTCTAGGCGGACGAGTGCAGCGAGGCCTGCAGCCTGAGCTGGATCGGGGCGGATTGCACCCGTCGCGATGCGGGCTTCATAGGCCGACTGTAGCGGTGAGACCAAGGCTGCGCCGTCTAGCGCATGGTTGGAATAATGAACGACGACTCGCCTGCGTCACCCTCAGGCCAGCGGGCGGTAATGGTCTTGACCTTGGTATAGAACTTCACGCCCTCCAGGCCGTGTTGGTTGGTGTCGCCAAAGGCTGAACGCTTCCAGCCGCCGAAGGTGTGATAGGCCACCGGCACCGGGATCGGCACATTGATGCCGACCATGCCGACCTGGACACGATTGGCGAACTCACGGGCCGCGCGGCCATTGCGGGTGAAGATCGCGACACCGTTGCCATATTGATGCTTGGACGGCAGATCGACGGCTTCCTCGAAGCTCTCGGCGCGGACGATCTGTAATACCGGGCCGAAGATTTCCTCTTGATAGGTCTTCATGGTCGGCTTGACATGGTCGAACAGGCTGGGACCGATGAAGAAGCCCTGCTCATAGCCTTGCAGGGCGAAGCCACGGCCATCGACCACCAACTCGGCACCCTCATCCTGGCCCATTTGGATATAGTCACTGATCTTCTGCTTGTGGGCTGCGGAGACCACCGGGCCATATTGGGCGGCAGGATCGGAGGAAACACCGACCTTCAGGGTCTCGATCTCGGCCAGCACTTTTTCGCGCAGCGCGACGGCGGTCTTGGCCCCCACGGGCACCACCACCGGCAGCGCCATGCAGCGTTCGCCCGCCGAGCCATAGGCCGCGCCGATGATGTCCTTCACCGCTTGGTCGAGATCGGCGTCGGGCAGGATGATGCCGTGGTTCTTAGCCCCGCCCATGGCCTGGACGCGTTTGCCGTGCGCCGTGCCCTGCGAATAGACGTAAGAGGCGATGTCGGAAGAGCCAACGAAGCTGACCGCGGCGATGGCGGGGTGCTGCAGGATGGCGTCCACCGCGACCTTGTCGCCGTGCACCACATTGAGCACGCCCTTGAGGTCCATGCCCAGTTCAGCGCCCGCCTGCATGAAGAGTTCGCCCAGGCGCACCGGCAGGCTGGGGTCTTTCTCCGACGGCTTGAGGATGAAGGTATTGCCCACCGCAACGGCGATACCGAACATCCACATGGGGATCATGGCCGGGAAGTTGAACGGGGTGATGCCTGCGGCGACGCCTAGCGGCTGGCGCATGGAATAGACGTCGATGCCCGGACCCGCGCCCTCGGTATATTCACCCTTGAGTACATGGGGGATGCCACAGGCGAATTCGATCACTTCTAGGCCCCGCTGGATGTCGCCCTTGCTATCGGCGATGACCTTGCCGTGCTCGGACGACAGGAGTTCAGCGAGATCGTTCATGTCGCGCTCGATCAGGCGCTTGAAGTCGAACATGACGCGCGCGCGCCGTTGCGGATTGACCAGCGC
>JANLPX010000158.1:0-3993 GCA_031367485.1 Alphaproteobacteria bacterium
CTGGGGGAGCTGTCAGCGAAGCTGACTGAGGGGGTGGTTCGCGCAGGCCTCTGGGCTGCAACCCCCTCCGGCCCTCTGGGCCACCTCCCCCAAATCGCGCCTACAGCGCTGGGGGAGGATTTGGTGAGCGCAACCACTCTAATCCTCGTCCTCATCGACGCCCTCGATCACGGCGGCAGGCTCGGGGAGGGGGACGTTGCGGATCGAGACAATCTCGGCACCCGGGAAGGCGGTCATGACCGATCGAACGAAGGGGTCTTGGTCGATCTCGGCGCGGACGTCGCGTTCTTCGCGTTTTTGGCGTTCCCAAGCGCTTTCGGCCCCGCCGCCGCCTTGAGCGGCGATCAGCCAGGGTTGGCCGGTCCATTCCTTGAGGCGCCCGACCAGGCGCTGGGCGAGGTTTGAGGGGGCACCAGGGGCGGGTTCGAACTCGATGGCTCCGGGACGGAAGCTGATCGGGCGCACGAAGCGCTCGACGTCGAGGCGCAGGGATATGTCGCGCTTGGCCTCGATCAGGGCGACCACATCGGCGAAGGATTGCAAGACCGGAAGCGGCTCAGCGGCCTGCGGGGCCGGTGCGACCATACGGGCTTGGCCATTGCTGGCCATCTGTGCACCCCCACCGCCGCTTGGTGCGGGCCCGGGTACCCCGACCACTGGGTCGCCAGCTTGGAGACGCTTTAGCGCCTCTTCAGGTCCTGGCAAGTCGGCGGCATAGGCCAGCCGGATCAGCACCATGTCGACGGCAGCGGCCGGATCGGGCGCGCGACGCACCTCGTCATGGGCGCGGAGCAGCATCTGCCAGATGCGCGACAGGGTTCCGGCAGAGATCGCGGAGCCTACCGCCGCCAATCGGGCAGCCTGTTCCTTGGGCAGGATCAGGGCCTGTGGGCCGATAGTCTTGGCGACCGAGGCCCCGTGGGCATGTTCCAGCAAGTCGATCATCACCTGACCGGGGTCTGCACCATAGCCATAGAGGGTGCGAAAGGTCTCGATGGCGGCGCCAGCTTCGCCGCGCAGGACCTGTTCGAACAGGCCGATTGTCTGGGCTCGGTCGGCCAAGCCCAACATGTCGCGAATCACGCTGGAGGGCACGGTGTGGCCTGGCTCCCCTTGGACAATCGCCTGATCGAGCATCGACTGGGCATCACGCACCGAGCCCTCGGCGGCGCGAGCAATCAGCATCAGACCCTCGGCATCGACGCGGACGCCTTCGGCCTCAGAAATCATCTCCAGGTTCTTGACGATGACGTCGGGCTCGACCCGGCGGAGGTCGAAACGCTGGCAGCGGCTAAGGATCGTCACCGGCACCTTGCGGATTTCGGTGGTGGCGAAGATGAACTTGGCGTGGGGCGGCGGCTCTTCCAGGGTCTTGAGCAGGGCGTTGAAAGCCCCGGTCGAGAGCATGTGCACTTCGTCGATGATATAGACCTTGTAGCGGGCCTCGACGGGGGCATAGCGAACGCCGTCCAATAACTCGCGCATGTCGGCCACGCCGGTGCGGCTGGCCGCGTCGAGCTCGAGCACGTCTAGGTGACGCCCCTCGATGATCGACTTGCAATGGCGACCATCGACGCTGAGATCCAGAGTCGGTTGATGGACCGTATCGGTTTCGTAGTTGAGCGCCCGAGCTAGCAGGCGGGCCGTCGTAGTTTTGCCCACCCCACGCACGCCGGTCAGCATGAAGGCGTGGGCAATGCGGCCAGAGCTGAAGGCGTTGGTGAGCGTGCGGACCATAGCTTCTTGGCCGAACAGATCGGCGAAGGTGCGGGGCCGGTATTTGCGGGCGATGACCGTATAGGCCGCCGAAGCCTCTACAGGGACAGGTATCGGCGCACCAAACATGTCGGCGGTATCGGGATCACGCTCCGGCGCTTCGGTTTCGGAGGTGATGTCGTCCTCAGCCATGGGACCTGCGAAAAGAAGAGGGGCCTGCGAAGCGAAGGATAGGGTGGAGACCGAACGACGACCCGGAGCGAAACTCGTTGTGGCTGCTGCCTTCCGGCCCTGACCAGGTTGGCGAGGCGTCCGCCCGTCGCCGATCTCCGCCCCCTATATCGCGGTCTAAGACCTCGCATGCAAGCATGTGCGTAACGGAAAACCTGCGCTATGAGGTGCGCATGCCTCTTTCTTCATTTCAGAACACCTTCGCTGGCAATCCGCTGAACCGCGTCAGCGACCGCCGAAAAGACGACGCCTGGTTGGCCGAGCAGTTGGCCTCTGAGGAATCCTTGGGCCTCGCCATCTGGAACGGCAAGCCCCTGGTGGAGACCGCCAAGGACGGCGGCGTGCAGATCGCCTATCTACCGGCCAAGATGGTGGCTGAGTTGGCCGGAGGGCCAGAGCGGCTGTTGTTCATGGGGTTGTGGAAGGACACCTCGGTCTTTGCCCTCGACATGGAAGGTGCCGCTGATCCCTGCGACGGGCCCCTGCAGGGTCTTGGCCGGTTTGAGGACCTGCGCGCTATTGCCACGCGCTTGCCGCATACCGACGCCGCGATTTTGGCCACCGCCAAGCAGATGTTCGAATGGCGCAGGCGCCACAAGCATTGTGCCAATTGCGGTGAGCCGTCCTTTGTCGGGGAAGGTGGCTGGAAGCGGGTCTGTCCGGCCTGCAATGTCGAGCACTTCCCGCGCACCGATCCGGTGGTGATCATGCTGGCCGTGCACGGCGACCGCTGCATGCTGGGTCGCCAGGAGATCTGGCCCAAGGGCATGTTCTCGTCCCTGGCCGGGTTCTTGGAGCCCGGTGAGAGCATCGAAGAGGCTTGCGCGCGGGAGCTTTTCGAGGAGGCTGGGTTGAAGACAGCCTCGGTAGCTTACCACTCGACCCAGCCTTGGCCCTATCCGTCGTCCCTGATGATCGGCCTGATCGCGCAGGTGGAGGACGATAATGCGGTGCCAGATCAGACAGAGCTGTCGGAGGTGAAGTGGTTCACCAAGGCTGAGGCGCGGGAGCTGTTAGCCGGGAAATATCCGGGGTGCGCAGCGCCGGGGTCGATGGCCATTGCTCACCAGTTGATCAAGGCCTGGGCGGAAGACACAACCGAAGCCTGATGACAGCAGGCTGTCAGTAGCACTGATCTAGCATGTTCGCCTGCTCGCAAAGGATCTCGCCATGTCAGACCAACTCACTTTCTATACCCACCCCATGTCGCGCGGGCGGATTGTCCGTTGGATGCTGGAGGAGTTAGGCCAGCCCTATGAGACCGTCTTGCTCGATTATGACACCACCATGAAGGGGGCTGACTATCTGGCGGTGAACCCCATGGGCAAGGTGCCGGCCATCAAGCACGGCGACGTGGTGATCACTGAGGCCCCGGCTATTTGCGCTTACCTGGCAGATGCCTTCCCCCAGGCAGGTCTAGCGCCGCCCTTGGGTGATAAAGCGCGCGGCCCCTATTTCCGCTGGATGTTCTTCGCCTCCGGGCCGATGGAATCGACCATTACCAACAAATCGATGGGATTTGTGGTGCCCGATGAGCGCCGGGCCATGGCCGGTTGGGGAACCTATGACGGGCTGATGACCACTCTCGAGCGCGCAGTGAACGACAGCGAGTTTTTGGCTGGGGAAAAATTTAGTGCGGCCGACGTCTATTTCGGTGCTTCGCTAGGCTGGGGCATACAGTTCGCCGCCATTGAGGCGCGACCGGCGCTGGCCGACTATGTGGCAAGGGTCAGCGCGCGTCCCGCAGCAGTGCGGGCGCGTGAGATTGATGACGCCCTGCTAGCGGGGTGAGCGTCTTCGGCATGGCCCACCCCAGTGTCATCCCGCATGCAGCGCAGCGGAAGCGCGGGACCCATATGCACCGATCTATCCTGGGAACCCCGTGCGTCTGGGTCCCGGGCTGACCTTTCAGGTCCCCCAGGATGACAGTGAGTGGGGCACCTTGGCTAGACATCAAAGTCCAACCCGACACTCCCATAGAATTCCCGTTTGTCGGCCCAGCGTTCATCGACCTTGACCGTCAGGAACAGGTGCACCGGGCGATCC
>JANLPX010000183.1:0-6809 GCA_031367485.1 Alphaproteobacteria bacterium
TTGGGGTGAGTGCCAGGACCATGGCCGTCGAAAGACAGGCAATAGCCCCGAACTGAAACTTGATCATCTATCCTCACCCTAGCGCAGATTGCGCATTCAAGGTTGTGACCTATGTAATTGCGTCGGGCAATGACCTGCCGACGGCTTCCTGACAGCACGCTTCAGTCAAGGTAAACCTTCAGCTACCGCTTCAATCCACGCCATCGCGTTTTCCTCTTGGTCTGGATCGAGTGCTGCTACCTCCGTTGCGACGCGTGCACGAACTGCAGCCGCCCTGGCGTCTGGAGCCGTCAGCCGCACGTTCGCCAATCCGGACACCCGACTTAGCTCGCGCATAGCGGTACCTGGTTCAACTTTGGCCGCCACGATGGCTCTCCGTTCGATGACCTATGCCCACAAACCAAATCTCCTACCCCAACTCAAAATGCTTCCCGATATCCCCGCGCACAGCCGTCAGGTGATCGAAATACTGGGCGAACCCGCCGTTATAGTTGCCGTCCTGGCGTCGATTAAACTCGCCTTCGAAATTGTAGTAACCCGGCGTGCAATCGGTGTTGCGAGTGGTCTTGCCACGGTGCTTGATCACTTCCTGCACCCACCACTCCTCAGATTCTGGTGAGACATCGATCGCTGCATGGCCGTTGTCGCGGGCATAGGCGATGCAGGCGGCGATGTGGTCGCCCTGGGTCTGCAACATGAAGGTCAGGTTGAACTGGAAGCTGGCCTGATAACCACCCATGATAAACAGGTTGGGATAGCCGTGGGTATGCACGCCAAACAGGGTACGCAGGCCGTCGGCGTAGGTCTCATTGATCTCACGACCGTCCTTGCCACGGATCTGGTTGTAGATGCCGGTCTTCTGCACCTCGAACCCGGTGGCATAGATCAGCACGTCGACGGGATAGGTCTGACCATCAAACACCGGGCCTTCGGGCCTGATTTCGGTAATCCCCTGACCCTTAGTATCCACCAGATGCACATTGGCCTGGTTATAGGCTGGCAGGTACATGTCGTCGAAGCAGGGCCGCTTGCACATGAACATGTACCAGGGCTTCAGCGCCTGGGCCGTGGCAGGGTCTTCAACCACCTCGTCAATGCGGCGGTGAATGCGCATCATGTGATCGATATTGTCGTTCTCCTGCTTTTGGATTTTCTCCTCGCGAGTCAGGGCTGCCAGCTCGGCCTTTTTCTCCGGCGGCAGTTCGCGGCCACGCAGGTTTTTCTCGCGGCGCTTAGCTTGCCATCCCGGCTGCAGCTTGGCCTCCCACTCCGGATCGGTGGGTCGATCATTGCGCAGGTCGATGGACGAGGGTGTGCGCTGAAACACATAGAGCGCCTTGGCCGCCTTGGCCAAGCGTGGGATCGCCTGCACGGCCGATGCTCCCGTGCCGATAATACCGACGGTCTTGCCCGCTAGCTTTGAGAGGTCTTGGCCGGTATAGGCGTAGTCCCAGCGGCTGGTATGGAACGAGTGTCCCGTGTAACTCGCCATGCCCTCGATTTTCGAAAGCTTGGGCTTCGACAGCGTGCCATTGGCGCAGATCACGAACTTGGCGCTCATCATGTCGCCCTTGTCGGTGCCGATACGCCAAAGCTTGGCTGCGTCGTCCCAGTTCGTGGTGGTCACCGTCGTGCGGAATACCGCTAAGTCATAAAGGTCGTAACGCTTGGCGATAGCCTGGCAATGGGCGAAAATTTCCGGCCCCTTGGCATAGAGGTGGCTGGGCACCACACCCATCTCATCCAGCAGCGGCAGATAGTCATAGGCCGGCACGTCACAGGCCGCGCCCGGATAACGGTTCCAGTACCAGGTCCCGCCCACATCGGCCCCGCGCTCAACAATGCGGATGCTGGTCACCCCGCGCTCACGCAGTCGCGCCGCGGTCAGCAGGGCTGAAAACCCTCCGCCAATGAACAGCACCTCGACCTCATCGCTGATCGGTGCGCGCGCGGCACCGTCATCGGCATAGGGGTCGATCTCGTACTTCGCCAGATCGCCGGTCAGGTCAGAGGTATATTGCGCCGTGCCCTGCGGTCGGTATTTCAGCCGCAGATCGCGGGCCTCAGCAAACCTGTCCTTGATGTCGTCATAATAGGTCTGCGCTGGCTTTTGCTCGTCCATCCGGGCCTCCCCTGTCTTGTTTTTTGACAAGGTGCGACCTTGCGGGCCGGTGTGCAAGCTTCAGATATCGGCGGTCGGCTTAGGTGCCACTCGCATAGCCAAGATCAGTCCAAGCCCCATAGCCGTCGCCGCCAGGAACAGAGGCAATCCAAGCGGGCCTTCATGCCGGACGGTCCAGGCAAAGGACAGGCCAAAAAGGCTCGGACCAATCACCGAGGCTAGACCCATCAAGGCTTGGTTGGCCCCTTGGAGTTGGCCCTGCTCTGTGGGTCCGACCCGACGAGTCATCAGGCCCTGCAGGCCCGGAGCCATCAGGCCCGATAGACTGGAAATCGGCATTGCGATTAGCCACATCCAGGTGCTGCCGGCCAAGCCATACCAAGCCATCGCGATGGCTCCGGCCCCAGCCCCGATCAACAAAGCCCCACGTTCGCCGAAGTGCCGCACGACCGGTCCGACGAGGAAGCTCTGAACCATCACCCCCATGGCACCACCGGCCATCATATTGAGGCCCGTCGTCATAGGCGACCATCCATATCGCAGGCCGGTATAAAGTACGAACACGCTGGGCCAGACGCCCTGGGCCAACTGGTTCAGGAAGTGGATGCCCGACAACCCGAACAGCTCATGATGCGACCGCAGAAGGGTCAGTGAGCCCAGCGGGTTGGCCTTCTTCCACTGAAACCGCGCAACGCGACGTTCTGCAGGTAGGGACTCTGGCAGCACGAAAAAGCCGTAGAGCACATTGGCCAGCGTCAACCCGGCCGCGGCCAGGAACGGCAAACGCAGGTCGATCTCGCCCAGCAACCCACCCAATGCCGGCCCGGCTAAGAACCCGAACGAAAACGCCGACCCCATCCATCCGAAGGCTCGGGCCCGGTCTTCTGGCGCGGTGATATCGGCGACATAGGCATTGGCAGTTGAAAACGCGCCAGAGGTCGCCCCGCTGATCATCCGACCAGCCAACAGCCACATCAGGTTGGGCGCAAAGGCCATCATCAGGAAGTCGACACCCAGCCCACATAGCGACACGAGCAAGACTGGCCTACGCCCCACCCGGTCAGACACCAGCCCCAGCACCGGCCCGGCGAACAAGCTCATCAGCCCACCCAGAGTCGAGAACAATACGTTCCATTCAGAAGCCGAGGCGGTGTCGCCACCGGTGAACGACTTTACCAGCGCTGGTAGGATCGGGATCATCAGCCCAAACGACAGGGCCGTGGTCACCGCGCTGACAAAAATAAATCCGAAAGCCGCGCGGCTGGGGGTAGGGGTATCGCTCATGGCGGGCCGAATAACAGGTTTGCGCTCGGCGCGCGCGGGTGTCAGCATTGGGTCAGGGAGACTAACACATGAAAACGCTTGCACTCGCGCTCTTTCTAATCGGCTTGGCCACCACCGCCAATGCCCATGTGGTGGGGGCTGACAAGGCAACCATCCAGGCCCTCGAAGCTAAAATCGCCGACGCGGCCAACCGCCAGGACGCCGCTGGGGCCGCTGCCTTCTACGCCGAAGACGCGACGCTAATCGGCAGTGATGGCAAGCGGTTCGACGGCCGCGCGGCAATCCAGGCTTGGTGGGCCAGCGCCACCCAGGGCCTAAAGGACGCTAAGCTGACCACGGTCGACGTCATCACGGTGGGTCCGGACCTAGCCATCGAAGACGGCACCTTCACCGCCACCACGCGCGGCGACAAGCCTCAGAAGATCGGCGGCACCTACAATATGCTGTGGCGCAAGACCGCGACCAGCTGGGAAGTCGTCACCGACATCGCCCACTAGAGCATGTTCCGATAAGTGGGATCCGGTTATCGGATTGAAACTTGCTCTAACTCTTTGAATGAGAGCGAGCCTACCGCGACATCCAGGGCTTAGACTTCGACGACGACCGCGACGCCGCCGCCATCTCCCGCTGATAGCGCCCCCCGCGCGGCGGCTTCGGCTTGGCGTCTAAGATCGCCTGCTTGAGGCGCAGCGCCCTCTGGATCGGGGTTTCGGGATCGGCGGCATCTGTATCGTCGGTCGTCGCCATGAATCGTCTCCAACACAATCAACGTCGCCAACTTCGACCGACTCAATACCCGAAACGATCAGCGCCGACTACCTCATGCATGGGAGTAAGCGTCTTCAAGTTGAGAAGTTCCCGCTTCATGTCCTCAATTTCCTCAAGCGATTCCCCGTCCGCGCAGTAGTATTGCGGGTGGGCATCGAAAGCGGCGAAAAGCCGCGCTCTGACTTCCTCAATGCTTAGATCAGGTTGTCGCTCGAAGGTGTGAGTGATGCGAATACGTCGTCCCCGGAAGGGTATCAGGGAACGCCAGTGAAACGGCGTGGGGGGTGCCAAGGCGATATCGCGAACCCGCCAACATCGACATTGGGCGTCGACGACATCCATGCCCAGCTGGAGTTTGTCCCTCCACGTTTCTGGTCCGCAGTGCTCCAGATCATCAGGCGTATCGAGCGCCCAAAGATCACCATCCGTCGTAAAACAGAAGAGTGGGTAGAGGAAGTCAGGTTGCGGTGTCGTCATGCGCTCTTACCTCAGGGGTCTCTCACCAAAAGGGGCTGGCTGCAGTGGCCGGGTTGGAGGAGCGGGAATGCTAATCTGGCCTGCTGCCTTGCCAGCTTGGTCCGTGAGCCAGGCTGATGTTGTCTTAATCCAGTCGGGCGTTCCGACCCAAGTGCGTGTCATCGGATCGAAACGCGGCAAGCCTCCCCACGAGCCATGAATGCGTCGATGATCAGCCTTGCTTAGAACCTTCAGGAACGCTGGGTGATTTCGCCAATTTTCGACGTTCCGTTTGATGCCATTGAGTTCAAAGGTGTGATGAATCTCTTGACCTCGAACGGCCACCCCTTGACGTCGTAACTGCCTAGCTACAGCCCTGGCGGTCTGTTTCCCGCTATTCTTCGCGACACCTTTCGCGACCGCCTCTCCAACGCCTGCGCCAGTTGCAACCAGGCCGATGTCAACGACTGCCGAAAGCCCATCCCCTAAGCCGCGCCATGGATGATCCGTTGCAAGATCCTCAACTAAATCCGAGAGCGGACCTATCACGGGGAAATACTTCAAGGCCTGCGGGTCCATCGGTGCCGCCGCCATCGCGTCAGCAGCCTCAGATCGGCCTGGGGAGCCAGCCCACTTCATTCCTGTCGCTTGTTCCAGCGCGTTCTCTCTCGCGCGCTTCTCCCTGAGCATAGCATCGTAGTCCTCACCGGCAGGGTCGGGGACTGATTTGGGCCGTCCTCTTGGCATCAAGGCCATCATTTTCTCCGTCTGTTGGGTGAATCTCTGCGGCCAAGCCGCTCTCAAACTCAACCGCAAGACTAGCTCTAAGGACCCATCCTGTCAAGAACAAAAGAGGAACAACTATACCGTAAAATTAAGCCCCCTTAACGAAACATTACCCCTGGGCGCGTATAAGATCATCCCATGCCGCGCTTCTATCTTCACTATGAGGATAAACCTGCGCCGCCGCCCCGCATCTGGACGGCCTGGCGGGTGATCCTGTGGACGATGCTCTTCGTTACCCTTGGGGTGTGGATGGCGGCGTCCGGGATTTGAAGTGCACTAACATCTGACCCAATGCCCAGAGCGCCAAACTCGCTGCGACGACCGCAATGGCTGGCTGCCGCAGACCGGCATCCGCCGTCGCCATCACCCAGATGCAGAAGCTGGCTGCGAGTATGGCGATGCAACGCGCGGCGAGCCGTTGGCCGGGCTTGGCAATTTCGCCAGACATCCGAAACAGGCTGAGCGCGCAAAGCAGATAGAAAATCATAGACAGGATCACCGTCACATTGATCAGGATCAGGAACTGCCCGCCCAGGGTCGGCGATGCGCTCGCCCAAATCGCAGCGCAGGTCAGCAGGGCGGTCACAACGATTTCTCGTATCGGTGCCTTCTTACCGGTGGGCTCGGTCAGCCAGCGCGGCATAAATCCAGCCAGAACGCCTGATCGCTGGGACTCGGCGGAAAGCAGGATCGATGCCCCCAAGGTGCCGGTTGCCTTGGCAAAGGCGCAAGCCGCCACCAGACCCCCAGCCAATATCCCGACTAGCGGAACAATCGCGTCGGCGAACGGTGCCGTGGAAGCCGCGAGCTTGTGGGCGGGCATCAGGCCCATGATCGCCCAGGACGCTGCAATATAGATCGAGCCGGCCACCAAAACGCCGCCCACGGCCGCGATTGGCAGGTTCCGCCGGGGATTATCGATCACGCGGGCAGCGATATTGGCGCATTCAAGCCCCAGAAACGCAAAGAACACCGAGGTCACCGTGGCGCTCATGGCCACGCCAGCGGGCTTGCCTGAAACATTCCATGACGCCTGGAACAGGTTGCTATCGAAGGCCGCAAGGCCAACCCCGATGGCCAGCAAAACCGGAACCAGCCCCACCAACAGCGTCGCCCCGCCGATCCGTGCGACGAGCTTGGGGCCAACCATATTGGCAAAAGATAGCAGCAAAACGACGCTGATACTGCCGATCAGGGCAGGGGTCGGTGCCTTCAGCATCGGCACAAAGAACGCCATATAGCCCACCAGCCCGACCGCCACAGCCGCGTTGGAAATCCAACACCCCAGCCAATAGACGAACCAGCTGATATGACCCAAGGCGGGGTGCAGTGCATCGCTGGCATAGGCCACCACGCCATCTGCGTCCGGGCGCAAGACACCCAGAACCCCAAA
>JANLPX010000138.1:0-2797 GCA_031367485.1 Alphaproteobacteria bacterium
TGCGCAGTTCGGGCGACGCGGTTTACAGGCTAGTTTACAATCTACGTTGCCTGGCTGTTCCGGCGCACCTTCTCGATCATCGCTCTGCCGATCTCTTCCGCCGTAATGTAGCGAGCAGCGATCTCCTGGACCTTCGCTTTCTGCCATCCCAAAATAGTCGCTACATCGTCCAGATCGAGCGACGCTCTAATGAAATTTGTCGCCGCCGTTCCCCTCAAGTCGTGGAACCGGAGTCCGACGATACCGGCGTTTGTTTTCGCGATCCTGAATGCAGTCCCTAATCCAGCCTCTTTCCATGGACGACTGCGCGCCGAGTTGAGGATCGTGACGGAATTCACTCGGGGTATGTCGGACAGGAGTTCGCGTAGCGGGGCAAAGATGGGAATTACGACCGTCCGCCTGCCGCGGCTTTTGCCAGTCTGCCAGACGATTGCGCTCTCGCCGACTGCGTTCCACGGCAGCTTGAGGAGGTCACCTAAACGGAGCCCGGTAAGCGTGGCGAGGCGAACCGCGTGACCCAGTTCTGCAGAACAATGCGGCAGGAGTTTTGCAAGGTCCTGGGGCAGCCAAATAACATCTGCTCGGTTCGACCGATATATACGGGGAAAGTCCTTTGCGGGATTGTTGGCGATCTCCCCACGGTCAGTCGCCCACTGTAGTACGATGGACAAAGCGCCAAGGAGTTCGTCTGCGGTCTTGGGTGTCGTCGAGTATTGGTCGCGCCATCGGATCAGGGTGGAACGAGCGCCTCTTGCCTCTAGGGCGCGCAACTCCATATCGCCCAGTTCCGCGCGAGCTCGATCAAGGAACTTACGCCGATCCCTCTGAGTTCGCGGTGCCAGGGAGTTCTGGAACTCAGGGCCTGAGAGATAACGCGTGATAAGGCTAAACAAGAACCGATGATCTGCCTTAGGCCGCCTCTCAGATTGATAGGCTTCAACCGCAGCGGGTGTCCGCTTAGCAATTTCTTGAGCAAGCAGGATATCGCTCTTCCCGGCAGCTCTGAGAATTTGCGGCCCACCGCGCCACGCATACCAGAGTTCGGCAATGTCACCGCTCGCGAGCACCTTTCTGACCCGATGCACGCCTGGAAGGATGCGCGATATTGGAATTGAAACGCTCAAGGGCGACCTCAGGATCATCTTCGGGGGTGTTTGTGGTCTTGGGTGCAACTAGGCCGCTCTGTTCGTCAAGGTAGGCATCGAGCGCAGCCCGATCATATCGCACGGTCGTTCCAAGACTGATGCGGCCAATCCGTAGTCTTCTGAATTGCGTCACAGGCAAGCTAAAATATGCGGCTGCCTCCTTCTCGTCTATGACCCTGGCCGCGATACTCAAACCTATGGGGCCGCCGAATTTGACGATCGGCAACTATGGGGCTGATCGAACCAGCTTCCGAAAGCTTGGTTGTTTGGCTTCATTTGCATAGGCAAATTCGGAGCTCTCTGTATGCGTTTCACTGAAAGCATACGTGTAGTCTGGGTGAGCGCCGGTCTATGCCTTGATGGGCAATATACAGTGGTTGAATGACAATAGGGCGCGCCATCGAGCGGCAAGGGTTGCTTTTGGCGCAATTCCTATCCGACCCCGCCTTGAACGCGACGATATCTCACCGACAACGGTGTCTGGGTATGGGACGTACAGTATCGAATAGAGCCTGGCCATTTTTCTTGCGCAAGTCGCTTGGCGACGACCCCAGAGCTAGTTTGACTGGCAACTTGTGGCGACCGGCTACCAATAAGCACTCTGATTGTCCTTCGTTTGCCGAGGCGACTATCATCACGCGGTTCCACCTAGCCCGGCGGGGCGGCCGGGATCTCGACCCCACTCACTATCCTGAGCCATAGGCTCATCACTGAACGGCTTGAATTGGCCTCGCGGCTTGGCTCGTAGGGAAATTAATCCATGGTTCAACAACCACAGAATGTCCTCCTCGGTGTCCCGGAGTGTCCAGGGGTGTTTGAGGCTAAGTGTCTGACTGAGATAGTCAGCTGACATCTGCCACAGGTCGAAGGGCCGGAGGGAGCGACCGCCAGTCACAGCCCAGCCAATTAAAACGTCCTTCCGATATAGCCGCTTGTTGCCCTGCCAAATATGGAAGTGCTCCCGCGGGGGCGGGCAACTAGCTCTTTTGTAGAACCAGTCGTTGAGCGCCAATGGGCTGAGGTTGTCGTCAATAGCATTTGCGACTTCGGGAGATGTAAAGACATCCCAGGGAGCGCCGACCAATGCGCTGGCGAGGCGACTGACTAGAGACGGGTCGGCCAATATAGCCTGGGGGTTTGACGATCTTATCAATTGTCTTCCTGAACGGTACTGGATCACTTTTGGACACTCTGGACAGGACAGACAGGTTTGTTTTCCGAATTCAAAGACTCAACAAACGGGACTGACGAAGACTGAGGTAGATTTGTTGATTGGGAGAAGTTCATTTCGTTGTCTGTCCTGTCCCAAGCTGTCCAAGCATGTATTCTTTCAATTCACCCTTGGTGGCATCGGTTAGTTCGGGAACGTTGCGTATTGCCCATACGCGAATCTCCTTCATCCAGCCCATGCCGTGACCTTGGAGGGCGGGCATCGCGTTGATACATGCCTTGCCGTTGAGTTTCCGCAGTGTGCGCCTTATGGCGTCGTCAGAGACAACGCCGAAGCCCTTCGATCTCAAGGCAGTGGCGACATGGGACGGAACTACGAGATCGCACCTGAATATCCCTTCCCTCGCACCAATCATCTCGGACAATTGTCGCTCAACTGGTGGTTTGCACTCTGCAATCACCTGCGCTTTGGCGTCCGTCAT
>JANLPX010000141.1:0-3005 GCA_031367485.1 Alphaproteobacteria bacterium
GCATACATCTTGGCCGCTTCCCCAGTGGGCGCGGCAGCGGCGATGCGCGGCAGAACGGTCGCGGCCCCAAAGGCGGCAGCGGTGGCAAGCAATTGGCGACGATTGTGCATGGGGTCCCCCCAATATGTGGAATTTGTAACAGGCTAGCGCGTTGTTACGCAGCAGGGCAGGGGGTGGGGCGTTAATTCGGTGTAATGGGGTTCTACAGGTGCTGATCGAAATCCATTCGTTGATGGAGGATCCGCATGATGTCCATTACCCCATCGAACCGCCGATAGAACAGGATGTGCGAACCCACACTCAGTTTGAAATAGCCGACGCGAATCTCATCGCAGGGTCTGTCCCGCCGGGCGTTGGCGGCGGCGTTTTCGATCGCCTGCTGTATTGTCCGGATATAGCGCTCCGCCTGACCCGACCCCCAGCGGTCTTCGGAATAGGCCCAGATGTCCTCCAGGTCCCGCTGCGCAAGCGGGGATAGGACATAGGGCGTCATGCCTTCTCAGGGGCTCGGGGCCTCTTGCCCGCCAAGAATGTGTCGAAGTCGAAGGGCGTGGATGCCCCGCTTTCCTCACCAGCGATCAGCGCGTCGCGCAGGGTGCGCAGCTTCAGTTCCTGCTCCTCCAGCAACCGCAGGCTGGCGCGGACCACGTCGCTGGCTGAGCCGTAGCGGCCGGTGGCGACCTCGGCCTTGATGAAGGCACCGAAGTGTTCGCCCAGGCTGAAGGAGGTGTTGCGGGTCATGGTCTGGTCTCCTGACCCATTTGTACCAGATGTTGGTACAACAGCAACCTAATCCAAAGTCCGCCGATACCGCGCCATGGCCAAGGCCGTGACCACGCAGACGAAGGCACCCAGGGCCACCAACTCGCGCCAGCTGTCACCTAGGGTCTGGCCCTTCAGCAGGGCACCGCGCACCACGCGTAGGAAGTGGGTGACGGGGATCACTTCGCCCAGCGTTTGGGCCCAGACCGGCATGCCGCGAAACGGGAACATGAAGCCTGAGAGCAGCATCGAGGGCAGGATGTAGAAGAAGCTCATCTGCATGGCTTGGAGCTGCGACTCTGCCGCCGTCGAGATCAGGAACCCCAGGGCCAGCGACCCCACGATGAATAGGGCGACGCCGATGGTCAGGTTGGCCCAGCCGCCCAGCATCGGCACATCGAACAGCACCTTAGCCAGGATCAGGATCATCACCGTCTGGATTACGCCGACCAGCACATAGGGCGCGAGTTTGCCGACCATCACCTCGATGGGTTCCACCGGTGTGGCCAGTAGGCTCTCCATGGTGCCGCGCTCAGTCTCGCGGGTGACCGACAGCGCGGTCATCATCACCAGGGTCATAGAGAGGATCACGCCCAATAGGCCGGGCACGATGTTGAAGGCGGTGATGGCCTCGGGGTTATAGTTGCGGTGGACCACCACCTCGAAGGCCGGTGCGCTGGACCCGCGCGGCGCTATGGCCCCTTTCAGATCATGGGCCAGGGCCTGGGTCGGGAGGGCGGCAAGCGCGCCCAAGGCCCCACCGGTGGCGGAGGGGTCGGCGGCGTCGGCTTCCACCAGGATCTGCGCCTTATCGCCCCGCACTACACGGCGGGTGAAATCACCGGGGATGGTGATCGCGAACTGTACGTCGCCCCGGCGTAGCATCTCATCCAGCTCGGCCGGGCTATGGGCCTGAGCGGTATACTCGAAATAGCGGCTGTTCTTCAGGGACGCGACGATCGAGCGGGCGAAGGTGGTGTCTTCCTGGATCAATACGGCGGTGGGCAAATGGCGTGGCTCGGCATTGATCGCATAGCCAAACAGCAACAGCTGCACGATCGGCATCATCAAGATCATGGCATAGGTCACGCGGTCGCGGGTGAGCTGCTTGAACTCTTTGGCCAGCACCGCGAAGATACGAAGGGTGGAGAAGGTACTCACTGGAAATTGTCCTTTGAGCCTTCCATGAGCCGGATGAACACGTCCTCTAAGGTGGGCTCCACCTCGGTCCAGGTCAGCGGCGGGTGGCGATAGGGGGCGAGTGCGGCTTCTAGTGCGGTGCGGTCGATGCCGGATACATGCAGCGACGCCCCAAAGGGCGCGACCATCTCGACCCCGGGAGTTTTGGCCAGATCAGCGGCAATGTCGCTGATGCCCGGGCCCTCGCCGTTGAACGTCACCAGATGCGATCCGGCGATCACCTGGGCCGACGTACCGCGCGCGATCAGCTGGCCATAACTGATATAAGCGATCTCGTGGCACCGCTCGGCCTCATCCATATAGTGGGTGGAGACCAGCACAGTCAGCCCCTCGCGCGACAAGGCATGGATCTCATCCCAAAAGGTGCGGCGCGCCTTGGGGTCGACCCCGGCGGTGGGTTCATCGAGCAGCAGCAGCTTGGGTTCGTGCAGGGTGGCGCTGGCCAGAGCCAGGCGCTGTTTCCAACCGCCCGATAGCGTGCCCGCCAACTGAGCGCGTCGGGCAGTGAGGCCCAGCCGGTCCAGCGCCTGGGTGACGCGGGCCGGGCGGTTATCCAGCCCGTGAACACGGGCGGCGAACATCAGGTTCTCGTCCAGGGTTAGATCCTCATAGAGCGAGAACCGCTGGGTCATGTAGCCGGTCTGGCGCTTGATCGCGCTGGCGTCGCTGATGATGTCGAGGCCCAGACAAGTGCCGGAACCGGCGTCGGGCGTCAGCAGGCCACACAGCATGCGCAGCGTCGTAGTCTTGCCCGATCCATTAGGACCCAGAAAGCCGCAGATCTTGCCGTGCTCCACCTGAATGGAGACATCATCCACGACCTTGCGACCGCTATAGCTCTTGGAGAGGCTAGTGACGTCTATAGCGAGAGGCTGGCTCACCTGAAGATTCCTAACCCGCCCCTTCGCCCCTTGCGGGAGAAGGTGGTCTTGCGGAGCAAGGTCGGATGAGGGGTCAATGATTCCATCCGGACTGGCGCGGATAATGCGTGGGCGACCGCCGTGAAACCCCTCATCCGTCGCGCCTTCGCGCGCCACCTTCTC
>JANLPX010000208.1:0-9374 GCA_031367485.1 Alphaproteobacteria bacterium
CTGAGCTCAAATTGCCGACGACAGCGCTGAGGGGTGTTCGCGTCGGCGGACTGTTGCGTGACAACCCGTTGCAGGCCGCATGATGTACCCGCCGCCGGAGGCCTTGAGGCCAGAGCCCGATAGGGAACCTCGAAACCAGTATGCAGCCTTGCCTTGGAGACGAGATGCCGACGGTCTAGTCGAAGTTCTCCTGATCAGTTCACGCGAAACTCGGCGATGGGTGATACCAAAGGGCTGGCCGATCAAAGGCCTTAAATCGCCGGAATGTGCGGCCCGCGAGGCCTATGAAGAAGCTGGCGTCGTGGGTTTGATCACCCGCAAGAAACTCGGCGTTTATCACTATGAAAAGCGCTTGCGCAGCGGTCGCCTTCAGCCAGTCAAAGTGGCTGTCTATGCCTTAGAGGTCGCCGCAGAGTTCGATATTTGGCCTGAAAAGAGCCAACGCGACAAGTATTGGACGAGCCCGGCCCAGGCTGCAGTGCAGGTCGATGAGCCGGAGCTGGTCGCTCTAATCGCAGCCTTTCAAGCCGACTAAGGTCGGGGTTGGATCAAACGACCCGTCGGATCTTCATCGCCAGGGGCTTGCGAAGCATTTCGCCCTTCATCACGCCTACACCCGCGGTCGATGACAAGGGCTGCGCCATAATCTTCTTAGCGATGTCCAATCCCTCCACTACATAGCCGAAACACGCATAGCCTTTGTTGTCTCCCGGTTGGCTGGGGTCTGCATCCAGATAGGCTTGATCTCCGACACAGATGAAGAAGTCCGAGGTGGCGCTGCCTGGAGCGCGTCGCCCCATCGAGATCGCGCCATTGGTATGTTTGAGGTCGGTCTTGGTTGTGCTCTCGTGAGCAATCGGCGGCAGGATCAGTTTGGGGTTATTCTGCAGGCCGCCCTGGACCACGCCATACTCATAGTCGGTTGCATTCGGCGGTCGCGAGGCGCGGTAGAATGTCGCCTGATCATAGCGCTTCTGATCAACATATCGCAGGAAATTGGCGACGGTGATCGGGGCCTTGTCGCCGCGCAGGTCCAGGATGACCGCGCCGAGGGTTGTTTCAATCCGAACCTTCACCACGCCTTTGACCAGCTTGGGTGCGACGGTCACATCCGGTGTTGGTATCGATGGTTGTGCGGGATCAGTTTGAGCGAGCGCGGGCCCCGCGACCATAGCGGCAGCACCAGCGAGGAATAGGCGACGTTTCATGGGCGGTGATCCGACGAGGGTTTGGGGTGATCGGGGAATCTACAGCTCTAAATTCAGCAAGCAATCGCAACTGCATTTTGGGCGGCGTGACCTCGGGACTATTAAACTCCCGAAACCGAAAAATTGGTAAGATGTCTTCAGTGGAATAGACTACATCTTTCGCGGTTGGTCCTGCTACTATGTGCCAACGGTGGACCCGCCAAGGTTGCCGTGTCGCCAAGTCGGCGCTACGAGAAGCTACGTATAAGGACGATTCAGTGCCACGCCCCAAGGGAAGTCGCGATACCGATTACGAGGAAAAGCGCCGCGAATTGCTGCGAAAAATGACTCACCGGATTATGCGTCGTGAGGTCGTTCGGCCGAGTTTGAGAGATTTGGCGGCTGCCGCCGATGTCACTGTGCCGACCCTGCGCCACTATTTTGGCGGCCGCCCTCAGGTCATCGATGCGATCCTCGAAGAGTGTCTACGACTCGGAAAAGCTGGTCTGGATGCTCAGGCCAGCTCCGACCTGCCGTTCGATCAATCCATGCGGGACTATGCGCACAATCTGATTTCTGCCCTTCGAACCGTTCACCAGGTCCGTCTCAGCGACATCTTTGCTGTCAGCCTGGCTGAGGGACTTCTTGACCCGCAAATTGCCGGGGCGACTTTGCGTCACATATTTGATCCCACGGTCGATACGCTGCAGGCTCGCCTAGACCTGCACGTAAAACGCGGTGAAATGGTTTCCACGCCCACCCGCCCTGCGGCGATGATGATGGTTTCACCCCTGCTTATGGCGTGTTTGCATCAAGACCAACTTCAAGGCGTAGAAACGACACCGATGTCCCTTGACGCTCTGGCCGATCAAGTCAGTGCCGCTTTTGTCCGAGCTCACGCAAAAGCGATATAACGCTTTTCATTATTTCATATGAGATATAGAACTCTTCCACACCCGCATCGCGGACCCTTTGGAATGAGAGTTTTCAATGTCTCTTATGCAGTCCTTCGAAGCCAAGACTTCACCTAAGCCCACAAAAGCTGAGGCCGAGGCCGCCGTTCGCGTACTCATTCAATGGGCGGGCGATGATCCGAACCGGGAGGGCCTACAGGATACGCCCGCTCGGGTCGCACGATCCTATGGCGAGCTGTTCGGCGGTTACGCCGAGGATCCCCGGAGCTATCTGGAGCGGACCTTTGAGGAGGTCGGCGGCTATGATGAGTTGGTGATCCTGACCAATATCCGGGTGGTGAGCTTCTGCGAGCACCATATGTTGCCGGTTATAGGCCGCGCTCACGTCGGCTATCTTCCGCGCAACCGGGTTGTCGGAATTTCAAAACTCGCCCGCGTGGTCCATGGCTATGCCAAGCGGTTGCAGATCCAGGAAAAACTCACGGCAGATATTGCTGAGGCTATTCAGGATGTGCTGGACCCGCGAGGCGTCGGCGTCGTGATCCAAGCCGAGCATAGCTGCATGACCTTGCGCGGCGTGAACACCCCCGGCTCAATGCTGTCGACGAGCCATCTGCTGGGTGTTGTTCGCGAAGACCCCCGAACGCGCGAAGAATTCCTTCGCGCCGTCCGCCATGGCTGAGCCCTACCTCAGCCGGAGGCATATGCCGAAGTCGGTTTTTCAAGCTCTAAGGGATTTCGTTGTCCAACCCGACGATCAGCCGGGCATCCCGCGGGAAGCGCTGGTCTTGGGCGTAGCGGGTGTTCTGCCTTTCATTGGCCTAACGATTTCCGGTCTTGTTTGGCCGCATCTGCAGGGGCCAGGATTACGTCTCTACGCGGCGGTGATCCTGTCCTTCATGGGCGGTGTCCAGTGGGGGCTGAGCATCAGACCCCCCGGAGGCCGGCTGGCTTGGCGACGCTATGGGGCGAGCGTCATACCGGCCCTGGTCGCTTGGGCGAGTTTCGCCTTGCGTCCCAGGGAGGGACTCTTCCTCTTGGCCGTCGCATTCCTAGGCTTGCTGGGATACGATCTCTGGACGGCCCTGCGGGGCGAAGCCCCCATGTGGTATGGACGGTTGCGTCTAGTTCTGACCATCGCGGTTGTCAGTTGCCTAGCCGTTGCGGTGCTAACCCTGCCGGCTTAGCTGGGCCTACCTGCGGCGCATGCCACCCTGATCACTTCCGGTCATGACATCGGTTTGTTCTCCTCCATCGCGGATCGTCTTGTCGCGGTAGATGACGGCACCAATGCGATTGGGCCTTCGGTCAACTGCGGTTAGGAAATCCAGCCAATGCTCAGTCGGCACCCACAGGCAGGGCGCGCGAGGGTCTTCATCGATGGCCAGATCAACCAGTGACTTGATGTCCATCAAGCAGACTAAGACCAGCAAACTTAGACCTACAAGCTTGGAGCGACCGGTCGGTGCGACTAAGTAGGGGTCATGACCTTCGACTATCTCATCTGCGGGTCCGGAATTGCCGGCGCATCTTTGGCTTATGAGCTCGCGGCCCATGGCAAAGTTCTGGTGGTCGAGGCTGAGGATCAGCATGGCTATCACACCACTGGTCGCTCGGCGGCCATGTATATCGAGTCCTACGGTGCCGCCCCTTTGCGTCGGCTTACGGCGGCAAGCCGGACCTTCTTTGATGCGCCACCGCCGGGCTTTTCCGACTACCCGCTGCTGACCCCTCGCGGGTGTATGAATATTGCCACGGCTGACCAACTCGACGCCTTAACCAGCTTCGCGAGCGATATCGCGGCGACCGGTGTGGAATATCAACAGATCGATGGTGCCGCCGCCCGCGCCCGCGTTCCGATCTTGCATCAGGACGCCGTTGTCGCGGCAGTCTTTGAGCCTCACTCTTGCGATATCGACGCTAACGGCCTTCACGCCGGCTACCTCAAATTGGCCCAGGCGCATGGTGTTGAATTCAAGCTTTCGGCCCGGCTCCAACACCTGGAACAGGTTCAGAGCGGATGGCGCGCGAGCCTTGCCAACGGGGAGACGATTTCGGCGCGCGTGATCATCAATGCGGCTGGTGCTTGGGCTGACCAAGTCGCGTTACTGGCTGGCGCTTCGCCTCTAGATCTCGCGCCCAAGCGACGTACGGCCATCATCCTAGATGCCCCTCCCGGTCTTGAAATCGGCGATTGGCCCGCGGTTATGGATGTTGATGAGCAGTTCTATTTCAAACCTGAAGCCGGACGCATCCTGGCCTCTCCCGCCGACGAGACCCCGTCAGACGCGCTCGACGCTGCGCCGGAGGAGCTCGACATCGCCATTTGCATTGACCGTATTCAGACGGCGGCTGACTTACCAGTGCGTCGGGTGGTCCGGTCCTGGGCTGGTCTGCGCACCTTTGCCCCCGACCGCGTTCCGGTATTCGGCTACGACGCTGCTATTGCAAACTTCTTCTGGTATGCGGGCCAGGGTGGCTACGGCATGCAGATTGCCCCCGCCGCCGCACGGCTCGGCGCGGCCTTGGTGCGAGGCCAGGGGGTTCCGACGGATATCGCCGACCATGGCCTCGCGGCCGATGTCGTCTCGCCCACGCGAATAATGCTGGCAATTCCTGGCCATTCCGGCTGAAAGTCCCCGCCGCAATTTAAGGAGTCCTGCATGTCCCTTTCGCTCTATGACGTCACCGTCCCATCCTTCCTTCAAACCCTCGGCGGTGTGGCAGGTTTCCTGGAAAAGGGCGCGGCCCACTTCAAGACCAACAATGTGGACCCTGACACCATTGTGGATGTGCGCCTGTTCCCTGACATGTTGCCCCTCTGGTTCCAGGTCTCGTCAGTCGCCCACCACACCATCGACGCGATCAACGGCGTAAAGGCGGGCGTGTTTTCGCCTGGCGGCGCGTCCCCGCCGCTCTCCTATGCCGACCTGCAAAAGCTAATCGCCGACGCCCAGGCCGATCTGGCCAAGGTCTCTGCCGATGAGCTCAATGCGCTCCAGGGCAACGACATGGTCTTCGCCATGGGTGAGATGAAAATCCCCTTTACCGCTGAGGGGTTCCTGATGAGCTTCTCCCTGCCTAACCTGCATTTCCACGCGACCACGGCCTACGACATCCTGCGCATTCAGGGTGTGAAGCTCGGCAAGCGCGACTATCTGGGTGCCATGCGGACGCGGACCTAAGTCGCCGACGGTGAGCGGCTTTCCGGGTCTGGTTTGCGTCGTGGGGATTTAGGGGCGCTTCATGTCTCCGACCCGTGAAAGCATCGCTGCAAATCTGACGGCTTTCCCGCGCCGCGTCTTGACGCAACAGGGTGCGCGACGGGCTGCCGTCGCCATCCTGTTGTCGCTGCGTGAGGGACAGCTGACCTATATCCTCACCCGTCGGGCCCTGACCATGCGCCGAGGAGCCGGCAACTACGCCTTGCCCGGCGGCAATCAAGAGCATGGTGAAGACGCTATTTCAGCCGCAGTGCGTGAAACCCAAGAGGAGTTGGGCATCACCATCACCCACGACCTGGCGCTGGGATTGCTCGATGACTTCCTGACCTTGGGCGGACACGTGGTGACGCCGGTGGTGTTCTGGTCGCCGGTCAGCCTAAGCCTCGACCCAGACCCTGTTGAAGTCGGCCGCGCCTGGTTTGAACCGGTCAGCAGCCTCAACCATCCTGATGCGCCGATGGCCGAGCCGCATCCCGACGGCGGCGAACCGATCCTGCGGATGCCGGCCGACAACACCTGGATCAATCCGCCCACGGCCGCCTGGCTCTACCAGTTCCGCGAAGTGGGCTTGCACGGTCGGCACACCCGCGTGGTCAGTGTTGGCCAGCCGGAATGGACCGCGCGGTGAGGTGGGTACATGTGGCATGAGTTCTACCAGCGCTTAGAGGGTGCCGAGGGTGACCGCGCGCCCGTACGCCCCGCCAATCTCGCCACCATGATCCGCGCCAAGAACCCAGCCGAAATCCGGTCAGGGTTGGAGAGTGTGACTTCTCGTTGGTGGCTGGTTCCCTATTTCCATCGGGGTCCGGTGACGGACTGGAAATCACTGTCCACCACCGCGCGGATTGAGATGGTCGACACAGCACCGCCCTTTCGGGAGGCCTACGCCCACCGCCGCGCGCTCATTCCGATGACCAGCTTTGTGGGCTTTGACGAACCGCCGGGCTGGAAAAAGGGTCAACCCAAGCGCCGGTGGGAAGTCACCTGGGCACCGAAGCATGAGAGCGACGCGATCCGCTACTTCGCCGCCATCTGGGATCGCGCGACCCCGTCGGACATGGAGGGTCCCCTCGACAGCTTTGCCATTATCACCGGCCCTTCTGGCGCAGACATCTCCGCGATCGGCAACCACCAGCCGGTGGTCATGAGCCTGGCGCAAGGCTTGGATTGGCTGAACCTTGGCGGGCCCGGCAAGGCAGGGCTGGTCACCCCGACCCCGGCCGACACATTCACCCTGACTGAACAACCCCGTGACGCCGTGATGTCGCGAGACATGCGCCGCGCGATCTAGTCAAGCCTGGCCGACAGCTACACTAACACTCAGAGCCTAATCACGCCTGGCTCCGAGTGACAAATCTTCGGTTATGATGTTGCCGCGTTGACCAACACAGTCAAGCTTACCTTTCTCTCAAACGAGTTGATAACATCGCGTAATCTTGCGAGCGACTTCGAAGATGTAACATTTGGCGCCTTCTGTGGGGTGTTCCTGAGCCAGAAACTAGGTCCAAGATGATCGTTGCCTTTGGAATAATGGGTGCTGTTGTTTGGCGACGTCGCGGTACATCACCTTGCGCCTGATTTAACGTTGTGTTAATTTTCTCTTCTTTGGGGGAATTGGTGATGATGAGCAAAATGAGCTGTGCCCTAGTGGCGCTTGCTTTGAGTGGACTAGCATCCGGCGCTTCTGCTGCCGTTCTGGGGATAACCCAAAACACCGATATCGTCGGCGGCATGGCAGGTTTCGGACCCTCTTCGGTTGCCATGGATTGGGACCTGGGCGGCGCGCCGGGTTCAGCATCCGGCAATACCAACATCCAAAACTGGTTGAACAGCACAGGCTTTGCGGGCTTCGACCTCGCCATTAACGGCGCTGAAAATGTCACTTTCAACTTCGCCGGACCCGTCACCAAGGTTGGCTTCGCCATTTCCACCGGCCTGGAGAGTGTTTTCGTCAGCCAGATCAACCATGCTGGCGCAGTGTTTAGTCTTTCGACCAATACCGGCGATACTGGCACACTCACCCTGGTTGACTCGGGTAGCGGCTACACTGCGTGGGTTGAGGTCAGCTCGGCGACTCCCTTCACCTCGCTCACCTTCTTCGAGCCCAGTGGCGACATCTATGATCAGTACTGGGGCGATGTTGTCTCGTTTGCAGGCGTTGGTGTTCCTGAGCCCGCGACCTGGGCCTTGATGATCACCGGATTCGGATTGACTGGTGCTAGCCTGCGTCGGCGCCGGGCTGTGACAGTGGCGTCGTAAAACTTCACAAAACTGCGATCTGGCCTGCGAAATACAGCAGCCGGATCGCGATGCTGTACGGCTGTCCCTGCCAACTCCGCCACCGGGGCGGCGATGAGCATGACGGTGATTAGGCAGGCGCTCATATCAGCCCAAGGCATCGCCACTCTGAAACGCCGCCACCCGCTGGGCATGAAACGCGCTCATCACGTCAACCTGCGGTGTCACTTGGGCAAAGCGATCCATCTCATCCAACATCTCCGTCCAGGCGCTGGCCAGCTGCGGCGTCCAGGCTGAACCCAGCACCTGCGCTGTCGCATCACGTACGATGGAAAAAAAGGTGGCGAACACGTCGCGCGGTACGTCGTAGCCCTCGTGAGTGATCATCTCTGTACTGATCATCATGTGGGCATACTGCCGTTCTCCCACAAAATCTAAGATCGCCGAAAAGGTCCGGGCCAACATCTCACCCTTGATGGCCCCGTCGGTGTCGCGCCAGAAATAGGGCTCCATGTGGGGGTGCAGCTCAAACATCCGCGCATAGACGAGGGACGTGGGATCCTGGCACAGCTCGCCGAACAGTTCTAGGCTAGCCTCGATCTCGTTAGCGCGGGGAAAAGCTGGTATTGTAGGCATGGGCAGGTCTCGAGTGAGAGCGACATCTCACCTGAAACACTTAGTCTTCGAAAGCGATATTTGTTTGTTGGTAAGTACGTAATCACGTACAATGTCTCATGCGCTCCACCTCATACACCGACTTTCGCAAAAACCTGGCCGCCGCAATCGACCGGGTAAATGCCGATCATGAGCCGATGGTCATCACCCGCGACAAGGGCAAGCCCTCAGCAGTGTTGATGTCGCTCGAGGATTTCGCGTCCTTCGAGGAAACGCGCTACCTGCTTCGAAGCCCGGCCAACGCAGAGCGACTGTTGGTGGCGGTCGCGGAGTTGGATAGCGGTAGGGGCAACGAACATACCCTTGCCGAATGAAACTGATCTTCAGCGAGCAGGCGTGGGACGATTACCTCTATTGGCAGGCCCAAGACCCCCAACTGATCAGCCGGATCAACGGCTTGATCAAGGAATGCTCCCGAACCCCTTTCGTCGGCACGGGAAAACCGGAGCCGCTGCGCGGGGCATTGTCAGGTTGGTGGTCCAGACGCATCAACTCTGAGCATCGATTGGTCTATCGACCGACGCCCGAGGGCCTGCTGATTGCCCAGTGCCGGTATCACTATTAGCAGCGAGCTGCTGTTGGTCCGCACGGCGTCACTTAATTGTTGCGATCAACGGGCTCAGTCAGTCGTCATCGGGTGGTCCGAAGTATGGGAGATAGAGTTCCTCCTGGCCACTTCGCAAGGCTCCATCAAAGTCTTTCTCCCACGGGAACCGGCCCTGCTCGTCGGAACGGAAGAGCTGGAAGGCTTGAAGGTCATTGCGGCTGCGGCCCTGTCGTTCGCAATAGATGATGGCGACATTGAAGTGATGTCGCCGGATTTGCGACGGATGGACGGCGCGCCAGGCCAGCTTAGGACCATCCTCCCAGGGCAGGGGCCACACCGCCTGATCGACCAGGGTAAGCTCGCCCAATTGGATCTGACGGTGAGCTTCGGCCAGCAGGCCATTGGCTATTTCAATCGGCGCGCCGGACACGAAGATCTCCTGGGCATCGATGTCTTCCCAGAAACCCACTGAATAGGCGAAGGCTGGCATGGCCTCGTCACCGGGGACAAAGGTTCCGGTCCAACCATGCTTGCGAATTCGCCTCAGGTAGCCCCAGAGGATGAAGCGGCGGCGGATCTCCCACCACAT
>JANLPX010000145.1:0-3425 GCA_031367485.1 Alphaproteobacteria bacterium
GGCTTTCCTGGCGTTTTGCTTGGGCTTTCCGGTGGCGTGGACTCTGCGATTGTTGCGGTGGTGGCCGCCGATGCTCTCGGCCCCGAGCGTGTGCGCTGCTTCATGCTGCCCTCACGCTATACGAGCCAAGACAGCCTGGATGATGCGGCGGGATGCGCGGACCGGCTAGGGGTCCGCCTGGACGAGATCGCCATTTCGCCGGCAGTGGATGCCTTTGCGGAGATGCTGACGCCGCATTATGGCAATCGGGCGGCTGACCTGACCGAGGAGAATATCCAGGCCCGGACGCGAGGCTTGTCGCTGATGGCGCTCTCCAACAAGCTGGGTCTGATGCTGCTGACGACCGGCAATAAGAGCGAGATGGCTGTAGGCTATGCCACGCTCTACGGCGACATGTGCGGTGGCTATAATGTGCTGAAAGATCTCTACAAAACTGACGTCTACCGGGTGTGTGAGTGGCGCAATGCCAATGATCCGTTCGGGGTGGCCAAGGATCCCATCCCGCAACGCATCCTGACCAAACCCCCCTCGGCCGAATTGCGCCCGGACCAGAAGGATCAGGATAGCTTACCGGAATATGTCGAACTCGACGCCATCCTGCATGGCTTGGTCGAGGAAGAGGCGACCCTGGATGAGATCGTGGCGCGAGGCTATCCAGCCGCGACAGTCGAGCGGGTGCAGAGGCTGCTCTACAATTCGGAGTACAAGCGTCGGCAAGCGGCACCTGGGGTCAAGATTGGCCCGCGGGCGTTTGGTCGTGATCGGCGCTATCCGATTGTGAACGGCTTCCGCGACGTGGTGACCGGACCCTGATCCGGGCTAGAGGCGGGCAACGTCTATCGAAACGGGCGCGGCGGTGGCCATTGCCCTCAGCGCCGGGATGACATCCTCAATCTGATCGACAGATGTCCAGCTCTGCATGAACTCAGACGGCGTCAGATTGTGATCCACAGTGTGCTGAAATAGCGCAAAGAGCGGGTTCCAGAAACCGTTCGGATTATAGAACACCACTGGCTTGGCATGCAGGTCGAGTCTGCGCCACGACAGTAGCTCGACCACTTCTTCCAGGGTGCCGATTCCGCCGGGGAGAATGGCAAAGCCATCGGCGCGTTCAAACATGATCATTTTGCGCTCGTGCATGGAGTCGACGACGATGGTCTCCACGACATCAAGGCGGCGCTCGCGCACTTTTAGAAATTTCGGAATAACGCCAAGCACCTTGCCACCTGCGTTATGCGCTGCCAGGGCGCAGGCCCCCATCAAACCGACACCGCCGCCGCCATAGACCAAAGCGAGCCGCCCGCGCGCAAGGTCGCGACCCAGCTGCGCCGCTGCCACTAGAAGCGCTGGATCAGCAGAATCAGATGCGCCGCAAAAAACACATATAGCGTTGAGGTCTTGCCCCATGGGGCTGGCTCCGAGAGTATCAGACGAACAAGCTCGCGCATTGATTAGTCAGGATTCGGGTTAAGGAGTATCAAGTTAGCCGTGATCCGCCCCCCGATTATTTCGCTCTTATCCGTTCTCTGCGCGACCGTATTATTCGGGGCCTGCGATGATCGGCGAGATGAGGCCATCGCCGTTGTGCCGGGCACAGCTGCAGACCTTAGCTATGTGACCCCGCCCTCCGTCACGAGTGTAGTCAAGGCCGGTACCGCCTTACGCCTCGAGGGTCGTGCGTCCCCGTCAGCGAGGGTGAGGCTCGCCAATCCGGGCGGGCAAGCGACGGAGGCAAGTGCGGACAAAGCGGGACAATGGCGTATGGCTTTGGAGCAGAAACCTGAAGCGGCGATCTATGGTCTATCCCAACGGTCTGGCGGGCGAACGCTGCAAGCGGAGGGCTATGTTCTGGTTACACCATCGGGACAGGCCGTCTTGCTGCGGGCGGGCGTAGGCGCACTTAGCATTGGCACCTCGCCCGGCGTTGGCGTGACGGCTATCGATGTTGACCGAGATGGGGGCGCGGTGGTGTCTGGCCGCGGAACCGCTGGAGGCTTCGTGAGCGCGCGGATCGACGGCCGGCCGGTCGCAGAGGGCAAGGGCGATGTGAATGGCCGCTTTTCCCTGTCCCTCACGGGGCCGCTGACGCCACGTCGCCACACGCTGAAAGTCTTTGGAGATGGGCTGAACCAAGTGTTGAGCATTGATGCCACCCCTGCGGTACCCCTGCGCGACGGGCCCTTCCGGGCCAAGCCGGATTTGGGTGGACTGAGGGTGGACTGGATAACGCCAGGGGGCGGTGTGCAGACGACGCTGATACTGTCGCAAGCGCTGGGAGCCGCCGTCCCATGAGCTTTCATCATCCCGGCGTTGCCCGCCACTTTGGGGTCGCTGACGCGGTTGCGCCCAACGCGGTGCGGTTCGACTTCTGGCGTTCCATGGCCGAGTTGGTGGCGTTGGTCATGCGCAGCGGCGCGGCCGGGTTGGCATGGCGCGTGCCTGCAGCGCTGGTCTTGGTGTTTGTAGGTAAACTGGCTGGGGTATGGGGTCCTGTCATGCTGGGTGACGCCATCAATACCTTGGCCCCCATCGCCAAAACGGGGGTTCAGATTGGCTCGGACTTCATTGTTCTGGCCCTAAGCTTTGCGGGCCTGAGATTGATTTCGGCCTGCGCGCCGTTTTTGCGAGAGGCGATCTTCACACCGGTGTCGCAGGCGACCATGGCAAAGGCGGCAACGGAGGCTTTTGGCCATACCCTGGCCCTGTCGCTCGACTTTCATCAGAGCAAACAGACCGGTACTTTGGCGCGGATCATCGAGCGTGGGTCGCGATCCACCGATTTTCTGATCCGTAGCGTGGTCTTCAGTCTAGGTCCTACGGCCTTGGAATTGGTCCTGGCCATGGGCGTGATGGCGGCGCGCCTGGACTGGCGTTTTGCCGCTATGGCCCTCACCACAATCGTTATCTACACGATCCTCACCTTCAGGATCACCGATTGGCGACTTAGCCACCGCAGGGCCTTGAACGATGCCGATAGCCGGGCCGCCGGGCTGTCGGTCGACGCTATGATCAACTACGAAACCATCAAGACGTTTGGTGCCGAGACGCGCACGGTCGAACGCTATGATCAGGCCATGGGCAGCTATGTGAAGGCCTCGGTCCAGGCCAATACCTCTTTGTCGCTGTTGAATGCCATCCAATCTGTGATCCTCAATATCGGCCTGGCCGGGATGACGGCCTTGGCGGGGATTGAGGTGATGGCTGGCCGGATGCGGATCGGTGACGTCACCACGGCCATCCTGTTGCTGACCAGCCTTTATGTGCCGCTGAACATGCTGGGGTTCAATTACCGAGAAATTCGGCAAGCCTTTATCGACATGGAACAGAGGGTGTCCCTGACCGGGGTGCCGCCTGAGATTACCGATGCGCCCGACGCCGTTGCGTTACCGCCCTCCACAGGGCGGGGTGCCCGTGTCGCCTTTGAG
>JANLPX010000307.1:0-7317 GCA_031367485.1 Alphaproteobacteria bacterium
TTTCACCGTCGAGGGCAATATAAGAGAGGTCGAACTTCGACGCCTCGATCTCTTTGGCGTCTTCCTCGCTTTCGTCACGCAGGGCTACGATGTCAGGATGACGGAACAGCGCATTGCTATCAAAGCTGACCTTGGCATCCATCACGCGCAGATGATCATCGCCGGTCACGATCAGCGGGTTGATCTCCAGCATGCTCATGTCTTTGGCGACAAAGGCCGTATAGAGCTGACCCAGCAGGACTGCCGCCTCCTTAGCCAGACCGCCGCTTAGGTCCAGAGCCTTGGATAACGCCCGCCCGTGATGCGGCCAGACGCCGGTTACGGGATCAATGGAGAAGGTGATGATCTTGTCGGGTGTGTCGTGCGCGACAGTTTCGATATCCATCCCGCCTTCCGTGGAGGCAACGACCGACACTCTAGAGGTCTCACGATCCACCAGCAGGGAGAGGTAGAACTCCTTGGCAATGTCCGCGCCTTCCTCGATATAGAGGCGGTTAACCTGCTTACCCTTGGGGCCTGTTTGATGGGTCATCAGCACCCGTCCCAGCATCTCTTTGGCATTGGCGGTGACGTCTTCGACGGTCTTGACCACGCGAACGCCTCCCTTGGCGTTGAGCCCCAACCCTTCAAAACGACCCTTTCCGCGCCCGCCCGCATGGATCTGGGATTTCACCACAAAGACAGGGCCGCCGAGTTGTTGAGCGGCCTTAGTGGCCTCTTCAACCGTGAAGGCCGGATAGCCGCGCGGCACTGCGACGCCGAACTCTGAGAGAACGGCTTTGGCTTGGTGTTCGTGTATGTTCATGAGGTCGTGGAATGGGTCTGCCGGAGCGCTCGCCCAATCGGCGAGTAGCCCGGCTTATAGGGCGCTTCGTAGGCGAGTGGCAACCGTTGGCGGCCTTGCTTGCGGCTATGTTTACACCCTTTTTCGATTATCTAACGCCCTCCACGGTCACGCTGCCGCGCCTATCCAATCGCCCCCAACCCACGCGCGCGCCACGCAGGGCAGAGTTGAGCGACTTCAGCACGACATAGTACATGAGCTGGCGATAACCGAACCGCTGGGCTGGCAGCCAAATGAGGTCACGCCAGGGTGCTCGCCGTTCTAGCGCCATACCCAATGCGCCCGCAGAGAGGTCCAGAAAGATAAAAGCTGCCCAGTAGAAGATCGGACGCAGAGTATCGTCGGCTGACCATTCAACCGGGTGCGACAGCATACCGTAGATACCGGTGATCAGCCCCCAAACAACAGCCAAATCAACCAGCGGAGCTAGGACCGTCAGGAAAATCTGAAACAGCCAAATCTGTGGAAGCGCGACGAAGCCAAGGATTGGCCGACTGGGATTGAACAGGCCGTCTCGGTGTTTCCACAGGCATTGGAGCGTTCCAAACGACCAGCGGAAGCGCTGCTTCAATAGGCCTGCAACTGTGTCCGGCGCTTCGGTATAGGCGCGCGCTTCAGGGTCAAACTCGACGCGCCAACCGGCCCGCTGCACAGCCAGGGTCAGGTCCTGGTCTTCGGCTAAGGTATCGGGTGGATAGCCGCCCAAAGCCAGCAGCGCTGATTTACGCCATGCGCCAACGGCTCCCGGAACCACCGTCACGGCACCGAGAGCGGCGAGCGCCCGCCGCTCCAGATTCTGAGCGGTCACATATTCCAAGGCCTGCCAGCGGGTGATCAGGTTCACGCGGTTACCGACGATCGCATTGCCGGCCACCGCACCGACCCTGGGATCCTCAAACCAACGCGCCAGCATGGCAATGGTCTCGGCGGGGAACAGGGTATCTGCATCCAAAGCTACGATGATTTCGCCGGTCGCGTGTTCCAGGCCGCGATTGAGCGCGCGCGCCTTGCCCCCGTTCTCGAAACTGAGCAGGGTGACACGTGGTTCTTCTCCGAACGCACGGTGGACGACTTGGCTGGTGCTGTCCTTCGAACCATCGTCCAAGACGATCACCTGCAGACCCGACCATCTAGAGGCCAAGATGCGGTTTATCGATGCGACGATAACCTTCTCCTCGTTGAAGCATGGGATAAGGACTGAAACCCGGGGGCCGTCGTCGGGGAACTTCAGGGGCGGCGTGTGCGCTTCAATCCGTGAGCGGTGCAGAAGGGCCAATCCGCCGAGGGCGAGGAGCCGCGCCACGCCAAGCACGATGGCTGTGATGAACAACCACCGAAGCACTGTCTCCGCGCCGTGGAAGAAGCCAAATCCAACCCGATCAAGCTGCAGTTCAAATCCGTCGCGTGAGGTCGGCGGCAAGGCCTGGGCCTGCGTCATTCCCGACAGCTGGTCGACGGTCACAAGCCGGTAGCCATGGGCCCGGAGTTGATCGATCAGCACCGGCAAAGCCGCAACAGTCCGACTACGATCGCCACCTGAGTCATGGAGCAAGATCACCTGACCAGCGTGGGGTCCCTTGTCGGCGAGCCGTTCTAGTGCTCGCGAGACGATGAGTTGCGGGTCAGGCTTCTTCCAGTCGTCCGGATCGATCCGCAGCCCCACAGTCACATAGCCTTGTTGCTGGGCTAGAAGCAGCGGTGCAACTTCGCGCGGCGTCGAGGGCTCCGCGTCCCCAAAGAACGGCGGCCGAAACAGGCGCATCGACTTTCCGGTAAGGGTCTCAAATAGTCTTTGGGTGGCCGAGAGTTCTATCCGTGCCTCTTCAGCAGGCACCTCGGCGATGTTGGGGTGGGTCCAGGTGTGGTTACCCACCATCTGACCCTCTATAACTTCACGCTGAACAAGGTTTGGGAACCGCTCCATGTTCTGGCCGATCACGAAGAAGGTTGCCGAGGCCTTCTTAGCTTTGAGAATGTCGAGGATTTTCGGGGTCCATCGGCCGTCCGGCCCGTCGTCGAAAGTCAAGGCGACCAGTCCAGGCCGCGCGCCATAGCGTTGGATGACATAGGAGGTCGGCAAGACATCATAGGTTTCGCCAGAGATCAGGCCAGATACCTTGTCGACTGTTAGAGTCCGACGACCGGGTGTCGGTGTTGCCATGACCCTTAAGACTTCGCCGGAGCCGTCGAAATCAACGTCCTGACCTGGTGAGAGGCTGGCCAACCCGGTAGCTTTGGCCTGGCCATAACGGTGCGGCAGGATGGTCCAAACCCCCTCATCCTCTGAGCCGAGCCGCCAGAGGGCATAGCCCAAAGGCCTGAACCCGTCGGCCACTTGGATTTGGTTGAACATCGAGGCGGCATCTAGAAACCAAACCGAGTGCTTGCGTCCGGTTTCGTCCTCGTAGCCATAGGTCGGGTTGAGCGATACCTGATCCATCGCCACCTTCGATTGCGAGTCGACGGCGGTTTGGGTCGCCTCGTTAAAGGTCACAGCCTCGGCGCTACCCTTGGGGTTCCCTTTGGAAGCCAAGGCCCAATCATAACCATAGGCTCCCAGAGCGAGCACGGTCTTAGCGGGTTCCAGCCCGGCCATTGCCGAGGCCAGGTGCGACTCAAACCAGTCTTGACCAGCCGGTGGGCCAGGGTCACCGGTGCCGTAGTGTTCGTCATAGGCCATCAGGACGATCACATCAGCCGCAGCTTGCAGCTTCTTAAGCGGCCAGTCCTTGTCATCGATCGGCGCGGTGAGCCAGACGTCCCGGTCCTGAACATTGAAGGCCGCCTTGGCCTGTCTCAGGAAGGCGGGGTAAGCGGCTGCGGCCTTAGGGGACAGGTTCTCCAAGTCGAACACGTAGCCACCATAGCCATGAGCCTTGGCGAGGGTTGCTAGATGATCGATCAGCTTCGCGCGGGCTGTGGGATCGAGGATCACGGCGTCGGCCGCAGCGCCGTTCCAGACCGAATTTTCGGCGTTGTGAACCACCGGCAGCAAGGCGGGTGGATGTTTAGCCGAGGCAATGATCGCTTCGGCCCGCGCATCCGGTGCCACCGCAATATCGCCCGCTGAGCCCTTCAGAGCGATCCATTGAGGCGCAACGACGTCGAGCTGGTCAATATGCCTCGCCAGCGATTCCCGTGAGCTTTCGTCCCACGATACATAGAAGCCGACGCTCAAAGGCCTTAAGCTGGAGGTCGTGGTCGCTCCACGCGGATGAGGAATGTGCGTCCAAGCCAGCCTGTTACGCTTCAGCCGGTGCACCGTTTCCTGATGAAGGGAGGTCAGGACGCGAGGATCTTGCAGGATCAGAGCGGGCAGACGAGGCGCAAAAGCCAGGGTGGCAAAAAAGCTTGCGATCAGCAAGGCAGCCAAGGCGATCAGCAAGCCAAAGGTCAAACTTGCGCGCTTGGAACGTAGGCCTGTCGGATCATGGAATATATATTCGGCCATCGAAGGTTCGCCCGTCCAAGGTGGGGCTTAACGCCCGGAACATGGCCGAACCTTGGCGGGATCACCCAAGGAACAACTGCCACATCGTTCGACCAGGGATGAAGGCCACGAAGGCATTGAAGAAGAAGCCTCCAAAGAACAAGCCCATCATGGCCCGACGGTGGCGTACGACCTGGTGGCGCTTAGCCGCCAGGACGGCGATAGGGCTGATGATCAGTACCCATCCGGTGATCAGATGTAGGACCGAGAGATTGCCGCCGTTCAGGCCCCGGATGAACAGCGAAGATCCGGCGACGACGGTCACAAGGCTCACCCATACCCAGCCTGCTGTGCGGTGAAATATTCTGCCCTTGCGGATGATCATGAGCGCGCCACCTAGCCCCAGGGCGGTGACGGCCGCCACAATATGAATCTTGATGGCAAGTGATAAGCCCGCGAACAGATGGCCATCGAAACCATGCAAGTGGCCGCGATGGCTGAGATGCCCGATGCCATTTGCCACCGGTCTGATCGCGATGAGAACCAAGGCCGTGATCACCCCATAAACGACCAGGGTCCGCAGTGCATAGGCGCCACGGCCAGAGTTGGTTTGCGAAATATGCGACATCCTCTATCTCCAACCTATCGACCGCGCCGAACTGGGCGGCTTGTCGAGGTCTGGTTTGGAGGGCTGGGATTTGGAGCGCAAAGGCAGCTTCGTCGGATGACGCAACCGGTGCGCCAATCGCCGAGTACCGCCGTTGGCGCATCGCCAGCGGACCCTATTACCTGGGCTGTTGTACGCCGTACCTTGCTGGTGGCGGGGGCCGTTGGCCTGTTCCTTAGCTTCGTCGGGGCGTTCGGCAGCTATGGCGTGCCGTTCTATCTACGCGCGCCCTACATGGTAGCCATTTCCTGGATCGGCGCGCTGATCGGAACCTTTTGCTTCAGGCTCGCGACGCGGTTCGCCTGGACACGGGGACACCGTTATTTGCAGGGCGTCGTGGGCGGTCTGATGATGACCCTGCCTATGGGGCTGATCGTCTGGGGGGCTACCTATGCCTTGCCGAATGACGGCGCACCGCTTGCCGTTTTGCCAGGCTACATCACGGTCTCCGCCGTGGTGTGCCAGGTGATGACCCTGTTCGCGGTCATGATGAACCGCAACGCCAACCTGATCGCCACGGCGGCCCAGAGTTCGGACAAAGGCCCGCCGAAGTTCCTCGACCGCGTGCCGCTGAAACTTCGCGGGGCCGAGGTCTGGGCTGTCGAAGCCGAGGACCACTATCTTCGCCTGCACACCTCGAAGGGGCAGGACCTGATTCTGCTGCGGTTGGCCGATGCGATTGACGAGTTGGACGGGATCGAGGGGGCTCAGGTCCACCGCTCCTGGTGGGTGGCGCGCGATGCGATCACCGATGCCAAGCGCGGGGACGGGCGCGCCACACTGACCCTCAAGGATGGTTGCGAGGTCCCGGTCAGCCGCACCTATGCCAAGATCATTCGAGACCTGGGCTGGATCTGACCCTCAACCAAATCTCAGCGGCGATCAGGTTGGGCATCCAACATAGAAACGAGATCGCGCGATAGGTGTTGTCGTAGCCCCACGGAGCAAAAAACGCGAAGGGGAGATAGAGACGCAAAGTGACCGCCGCCAGGGTGAGCGCGAAGCTGCGGATCATCCAGCGCTCGTGATCGATAAAACGTCGCGCCACGGCCAGACGCCAAGCTTGGCAGGTGGTGAACAGCCATAGCACCGCCAACATCCCGAAACCTACCGTCGAAATTGGACCGGTCTTGGCTCCGAAAGCTAGGATCAGGCCAGCCGTTCCTGAAATCAGGCAACAAACGACATAGGCCTTGCCCATCAGGCGATGCAGGGCGGGTTTGGCCCGACGGGTTGATGCCAGAAACTGGAACGGCCCAAGGATCAGAGCGGTGGCGGCGAAGCCCGCATGGAGGGTCAGCACCCCCAGATGGGTAAACCGGTTCGCCAGGATCGGGGGTGCCAAGCCATAGTTCCCCGGGATAAGATAGCGATAGGAACCTAGGCCTATCAAAAGCGCCCCGACCGCTATGATCCACCAAACAGTCGTGTTGGTTTTGGTGGTCGTTACGCCGCTCATCGCATTGCCCCTCGGGTTCGCAGCAAGGATGCGCCGCGATCGGACGGCAAGGCGAGTTACAATTCTGTATGCCTGTTAAGCGCTTAGCGCGTTCTGGCCCGCCATTGATCGCGGGTCTGGCCCCAGCAATCGACCATCACGCTCATGGGCGGCGGAAGCATGGCTTGGCGTAGGTTGGTTGAGCCCAGCCGTTTGGCGACGGCTTGAGAGTTGGTGTTGGCCGCTTCGATACAATGAATCACCTCGGTCCAACCCAAGACGTCGAACACCCAGTCGATGGCCACGCTGGCCCCCTCGGTCGCGTAACCCTTGCCCCAGTGTTCACGCGCTATGCCCCAGCCAACCTCGGTGCCGGGCCAACCTTCAGGCATCCAAGGGCCGAGCCGTCCGACCCACTGGCCCGTCGATTTCTCAACAACCGAAAACATGGAAACCCCACGCAGGGTCCAGGCCCCAGTGACTACGGCCATCACCCGCCAAGCCGCCGCCCGGCTCAGCAACCCGCCGATATAGCGACTAGCTTCCTCGTCGGCTCCGAACTTGGCCCAGGCCTCAAGGTCCGCCTCAATCGGCGGGCGCAGGATCAACCGGTCGGTTTCAAGCGTCGGGCCGACCATGGATCAGCCCAGCAGATCTTTCACTGTCTCGCGCTCACCAACCAACTCGTCATTGGTGAGGGCGATCTTGCTCTTGGCGAAGTCGTCCATCTCATAGCTGGTGATCACGTCATAGCCGGTGGCGGTAGATTTGACCGGCATGCCAGCCCAGACACCCGGCGCAAAGCCGTAGCGGCCTTCGCTATTGATGGCGACCGAGTGGATCTTGCCGGGCGTCGCCAAGTCATGGACGTGGTCGATCAGGGCATTGGCCGCCGAGGCCGCCGAGCTGACGCCGCGCGCCTCGATGATCGCTGCGCC
>JANLPX010000337.1:0-6967 GCA_031367485.1 Alphaproteobacteria bacterium
GCGGATGCGACCGATATAGCTTTGCCGTTCCGCAACCGCGATCGCACCACGGGCGTCCATCAGGTTGAACAGATGGCTAGCCTTTAGAACGTGATCATAGGCAGGCAGCACAGTTCGCTGACCCTGAGGTCCCCTGCCCTCAAGAAGTCTGGGAACTTGAGTCTCCATATCCTCAAATTGCCGCTTCAGAGTCTCCACATCGTAGAGGTGGAAGTTCGCCTCCGACTGTTGACGTTCGTTCTCCAAGAACACCTCACCATAGGTCATGGGTGCCGGGCCATCGGGATCGTTGAAGGCCAAGTCGGTGAAGTGATCAACGTTCTGGATATACATGGCCAACCGCTCAAGTCCGTAGGTTAGCTCGCCGGCTACTGGCCAAACGTCCAGCCCGCCCACCTGTTGGAAATAGGTGTACTGGGTGACTTCCATGCCGTCACACCAAACCTCCCAGCCCAGGCCCCACGCTCCGACTGTCGGATTCTCCCAGTCATCCTCGACAAAGCGGATGTCGTGAAGGCGGGTATCGAGGCCAATAGCCTCAAGGCTGCCAAGATACAGATCCTGCAGATTGTCCGGATTGGGCTTTAGGATCACCTGGTACTGATAGTAGTGCTGCAGCCGGTTTGGGTTCTCCCCATAGCGGCCATCACTGGGTCGACGCGATGGCTGCACATAGGCCGCGCGCCACGGTTTGGGACCCAAGGCCCGCAGCACTGTCGCGGGATGCAGCGTACCGGCCCCGACCTCGATGTCATGAGGTTGCAGAATCACACAGCCCTGCTGGCTCCAGTAATCATGAAGTTTCAGGATAAGACCCTGAAATGAAAGCGGCTTTTGGGCAGACATGGGGCGTCGTTTCGCAGGTGCAAAAAGTCGGCGGACCATAGGGCCCGCCGCACTAGTCATCAAGCCGGATCGGGCTATTTCGTAACAGCCGATGCCGCAACGGCGACCTGGGCAGCGGGAGGCGTCCAGCCAGGCGTGAGCACCTTATCGATGACATGGATCACGCCATTTGGTGTGATGATGTCGGCCTGCGTGATGTCGGCGTCATTCACCAAAAACTTGTCTCCGCCGTTCAGTTCGACGGGCAGGCCCGCCATGGTAGGGGCGGAACGCACCGCGCCCTTAAACTCGGCCGTTGGAACCCGAGCATTGACCATATGGTAGATCAGCAACTTCTGGAGTTCGGCACGAGCAGGTACTGTCATCAGGCGCGCTAGGTCCGCGGGCGGGAGAGCACGAAACGCCGTGTCCGCAGGCGCAAAGAACGTCATATTCTTCTGGGCTCGCAAGAAGCCGGTCAGGTTGGTCGCATCGGTGGCCTTCAGCAGGATCGTGAACTGGCCCGAGGCTTTCAGGGTATCAACAATGTCGCCCGACACCACCACGGGCGGGACCGCAGGCGACGCAATCGCCGGAGTCGGGGCTGGTGCAACGGCCGTTGGCTGAGCACTCGCCGCTCCGGCCACAAACAACAACGCAGTCGCAATCACTCTGGCAGAGAACATTAGGGCCTCGTCGACGGGATGTAGTTTAGCCACCGCACATGCGGCGACTTTTCGGCGAGACTATTTGCACATCAACAAGCCCGGAAAAAGACCCCGATCCGGAAATGTTATCGCACTGCAGCATCGCTATGACAAATTGGGTATAGCGGCGTGGATGATTTGTAGGCACCGACAACTGTTATTGCCGTTTATTTAGGCACTCATCCCACAAATCCTTAATGAGACCCCACCAACCCCCACTGAAGCGGCGGCCGTCGCTAGCGTGCTTTGACCGATCAGAGACTGCGAGGTTTCTGTTGCGGGCGGGAAAACCATTGCGGCGTGGTCGGGGCGTTGGTCCACGCGGGAGCGAACGAATGAAAATGATCATGGCGGTCGTCAAACCCTTCAAGCTGGACGACGTGCGCGAAGCGCTCGTGGCTGCCGGCGTTGAGGGGCTGACGGTCTCGGAAGTTAAGGGTTACGGCCGTCAAAAGGGCCAGACCGAAATCTATCGTGGCGCAGAGTATCAAGTGAATTTTGTGCCGAAAGTGAAGCTTGAGGCTGTCGTCGAAGACAGCGCGGCGGCCAAGGTGGTGGAAGCCATCAAAGCTGCAGCTGCGACCGGCAAAATCGGTGACGGCAAGATATTTGTCCTCAATGTTGAGGACGCTGTTCGCATCCGGACCGGAGAGTCCGGCGCCGCGGCACTCTGATCCGTGCGCGCAAACTCATCGGGACAAGGGGATAGACCAATGAAAACACTTCGATTGAACGGGCTGGCGGGCATTATTCTTGCAGCCAGCCTGATTGGGGCGCCCTTGGCGACCTCAGCCTTTGCTCAAGACACCGCACCCGCAGTCGCTGCAGCACCGGCGGCGACCACCGAAGCTGCAGCACCTGCGGCCGCTGCATCGACCGAAGCTGCTCCAGTCGCGGCTCCAGCCCCCGTTCCGGATAAGGGCGACACAACCTGGATGATGATCTCGACCGTGTTGGTCTTGCTCATGATATTGCCCGGCTTGGCCCTCTTTTACGGCGGCCTAGTTCGCCAGAAGAACATGCTCTCCATGCTCATGCAGGTGGGTGTAGTCACAGTGATCGGCATGATCGCTTGGCTATTTTGGGGATATAGCCTTGCCTTTACCGATGGCGGGGGAATGGACAAGTTCATCGGCGGCACAAGTCGCCTGTTCCTCGGCGGCGTAACGCCAGCAAGCAATGTCGCGACTTTCTCTACCGGCGTCGTGATCCCGGAATACACCTTCATCGCCTTCCAAATGACCTTTGCCTGCATCACCGCAGCTCTCGTACTTGGCGGTGTGGCGGAGCGTATGAAGTTCGCCGCCGTTGTGGTTTTCGCGGTCCTCTGGCCGCTCCTCTCCTACTATCCGATCGCGCACATGGTTTGGTGGTGGGCGGGTCCCGACGCCGTTGCAGCTGCACCTAAGGATCCGATCCAGGCAGGTCTGTTGTGGGGTTATGGCGCTATCGACTTCGCTGGCGGCACCGTGGTTCACATCAATGCCGGTATTGCGGCCCTGATGGGCGCTCTGATCCTTGGTGCCCGTAAGGGCTTTGGGACCGAGCCCATGCCGCCGCACTCCTTGACCTTGACCATGACAGGCGCGGGCCTGCTCTGGGTGGGTTGGTTCGGCTTCAACGCCGGGTCGAACCTTGAGGCAAATGGCTACGCCGCCCTGGCCATGATCAACACCTTCGTTGCCACGGCAGCGGCTGGCTTCTCCTGGGTCCTAACAGAGTGGGTGATGCGCAAGCGCGCCAGTGCGCTTGGTTTGGCCTCCGGTCTTGTTGCAGGCTTGGTCGCGGTCACACCTGCTGCGGGTTACGCCGGGCCGGTGGGCGCGCTTTGCTTGGGCCTCCTGGTGTCTCCAGTCTGCGTGTTCTTCTGCACCAAGATCAAGAACGCCTTGAAGTACGACGACAGCCTGGACGCCTTCGGCATCCACGCCATCGGCGGCATCTTGGGAGCGATTGCGACAGGCTTCCTGGTCAATCCGGCCTGGGGCGGGGCGGGCGTGGTCGACTATACCACCTGCGGCTTGGACGGCGATATTTCGACCTGCGATACGGCAGCCTATGTGATGTCCACTCAGGTCATGGCCCAAATCAAAGCCGTCGCCGTGAGTGTCTGCTGGTCAGCGATCGCCAGCTCCATCGTCTTCTTCTTGATCAAGTACACAATCGGCCTTCGTCCGCCGGTCGAGAACGAAGAAGAAGGTCTGGACATCTCCGAGCATGGAGAGCGCGCCTACCACTCCTAGTCTTTGCGTTGGGGGTACTACAGAGCGGGGGTCCTTCGGGGCCCCCGTTTTCGTTTGTGGAGGGTCAAGTTAAGATTATCCTCTGCCGTAGGCGCTAATCCCAACCGGTCGGCGGGTGTTGGAGATGTGAAGCGATGAAGCGGATCTTGGGTTCGTTCGCAATAGGAGTAGTTGCTGCAGCAATAGCCATAGCGATTGTATTTGCTGGGACCTTAGAAGGTTGGTGGCGAGCTCCCCTCGCGCCGCGAGGCGATGTAGCCAAGTTTGCAGCCAACGCGATTATGAAACTGGAGAGCGGCTCACCTGGAAATGCTGCATTCGTTCTTGTTCATAACGGTAAGTCGACCAATGAACGCTTTGTCTCCAAAGGGAACAAGGTCGACCAAGACACGCAGTTTCAGGTTGCCTCGCTAAGCAAAGCCATCACAGCTTGGGGTGTCATGAGTTTGGTGGATCAGGGCAAACTGGACCTAGATGCGCCGGTATCGACCTACCTTAAGCGCTGGAAGCTACCTCCAAGTTCGTTCGACAACAGCAAGGTCACCGTTAGGCGGCTTCTTAGCCATACTGCAGGTCTCACGGACGGTCTTGGCTATGGCGGGTTCAGGCCTGACCAAGCGGTACAGCGTCTCGAGGACTCTCTGACCAAAGCCTCTGACGCATCTCCCGGAGCGGATGGTCGTGTCCGCGTTGGGCGTGCACCCGGCGAATTCGACTATTCAGGCGGCGGTTATGCCCTCCTCCAACTCCTGGTCGAGGAGGTGTCAGGTAAACCGTTCAACGCCTACATGACCCAAGCCGTCTTCAAGCCGCTCGGCATGACCCGATCCACCTATGTCTTGGGAGAGGATGCGGTCAACGTCGCTGAGTCCTACAATGCCGATGGTAGCAAGGGCATCTTGTACAGGTTCTCTGCACTGGCCGCCGCATCACTCTTCACCACGGCAGAGGATATGACACGCTTCATCGCGGCTCATACTCAAGGACCAAATGGCGAGACTGCAGGGCGCGGAGTTCTTCGCCCCGCGACGCTGATCGCCATGCGTAAGCCAATTGCGCGCCAGTATGGTGCCGATATCTGGGGTATGGGCACGATCCTTTACGCCCCCAACAACCACGGCGACTATATCATTGGTCACGATGGCAACAACGACCCTGCCATCAATACGACCGTGCGCCTGGATCCGGCGACGGGGGATGGCATCGTCGTTTTGGAGACCGGGAACAAGCTATTGGCAACCCAGCTTGGCGGAGACTGGGTCTTCTGGACCACCGGTAAGGTCGACTTTCTGACCGTGATCATGGAAATGAAAAAGACCCTGCAGCTCGTCGCGATCAGCGGCGTATTGGCATTCGTGGCGGGGTTTGTGCTGGTTTGGCGTTTGACGAGCCCCAAGGTGCCACTCGAAGCCTAGCGCAGCACCAATCTCTTCACCCACCGGCAAAGCTCGTCCGGATCCTCAAGACAAATTAAGGGTGCGGTCTGATACTTTGCAACAACCGTCGTGCGCCCGCCCTTCCCATAGGTGAAAGGCTCACTGCCTTGAGCGACCAACTCCTGGCGAAGCGCGCCCTCTACCGAGAAGTACAGCTGATCCCCGATCACCATGGCAAATTGTACGCCCTGATATCGCAAGCTCCATCCGCTAAAGAACGGTCGGCACTCCACGAACCCAAAGTCGGATAGGCCGTCCATAATGTGGGCCACAGTGCTGTCGTCTTGCCAAGCCGCGTTCACCCCGTCAGCCCCATGGGCCACCTAACCGACACCTGCGAACCCACCAACCGGGCCGCATCGCCTCAATCCGTTCGGCCAGGCCCTCAGCCTCAACATCGCCGGAGCAGAGGGCGAAGCAGGTGGCACCGGAGCCGGACATCCGGGCGATTAGGGTCTCGGGTTCATCGGCCAAGGTGGTCAAAACATCACCGATTTCGGGTGCATGTTCTATGGCGGTTCCCTGCATGGTGTTGGTCGTTCCGCGCAGCCAACCCGCCACTTCCTGGACGCTTTCAAACGCTTCCGGCATAGACGGTGGGATGACATCTTCAAACCGTCCCGTAGCGTCCAAACCACCATAGACTTTCGCTGTTGAAACCGCGACGCGGGGATTGATGAGAACCGCATCCATCACCGGCAGGCCAGGTGGCTTGCTCAACCGCTCCCCTCTCCCCTGCGCCAAAGTCGGACGCCCCCAGAGACACGCCGCACCATCAGCGCCGAGGGACGCCGCCACAGCCTCTAGTTCGGAATCCGGAAAGTCAGGCGCCCAGATTTCGCGAAGCAGACGTAGGGCTGCTCCAGCGTCGCTTGAACCGCCGCCCAGGCCCGCTGCAATAGGCAGCCGTTTGTCTAGGATTAGGGACTGAGGAGCTAGTGGCCGCTGCAGCCGCTCCGCTAGCCTACGCGCCGCACGCAGCACCAGATTGTCATCTGGCCCGCCCTCAAGACCCCCAGCAAAGGGGCCGCGCAAACGCAGACTCAGGGCATCTGACTGATGGACTTCCAGCCGGTCTCCAACATCGGCGAACACCATCAAGCTGCAGAGCGGATGATAGCCATCAGCGGTGGGCGCGCCCACATGCAGGAATAGATTGATCTTGGCTGGGGCTAAGGCTTCCCAGGCCACGGCCGCTACTGCTTTGCGATGAGGGTTGGGGCTACCGGACCGACGGGACCCAGGCCCGAAGCGATCTTCTGTTCCACCTCGGCTTTCATCTTGGCCTCGGGCTCGAGGGACAGGACCCTGTGCCACTGGAAGCCAGCCTCATCTCGCCTACCAACGCGCCAATAAGCGTCACCCAGGTGGTTGTTGATATCTGGATCGCCAGCCTGGAGTTCAACGGCATTTTCGAGGGTCTCGACAGCTTTCTTGAAGTCACCCAGCCGGTAATAGGCCCAGCCCAGACTATCAACCATGGCTCCCGAACTGGGATTGGTGCCTACCGCCTTCTGGACCATCGCCAGGGCTTCAGCCAGATTTTCGCCGCGGTCAATCCAAGAATAGCCCAGATAGTTCAGCAACTCTGGATCATCGGGCGATAGGGCTAGCGCGGCCTTCAGATCACGCTCACCGTCGGCCCACCGCCCTGCGCGATCATAAGAGGTGCCGCGTGAGAACAATAATCGCCAGTCGGGATTGCCACCGATCAAGGTCGTTAGAATATCGGCTGATTCCAGATACTTCTCGTTGG
>JANLPX010000347.1:0-1531 GCA_031367485.1 Alphaproteobacteria bacterium
AACGCGCCGACAGCCACAGCCGGAACTGGGCGGCCGCATTGGCCGAATAGCTGATTGTCGTATCGTGACAACCGAACTCGTTGTCGGTTTGCCACGCCACGATAGCCGGATGCTGGCCATAACGCTGGGCCTGTGCCGTCACTATGCGGGCGCACTCGGCCCGGTAGGCCTGGCTCGAAAAGCAATAGTGCCGTCGCGATCCAAACCCGCGAACCCGCCCCTGCTCGTCGACTGCCAACATGTCTGGATGCGCATCGACCAACCACTTCGGTGGCGTCGCGGTGGGCGTACCCATCACGATCTTCAGGCCAGCCGCACCAAGCGTGTCGACCGCCTGATCAAGCCAAGCCCAATCATAGTGGCCAGGCTCCGGCTCCATGCGACTCCAGGCAAACTCGCCGATCCGTACATGGCTGATACCCAGCCCGACCATTTGCTGGGCGTCCTGCGCCCATATCTCCGGCGACCAGTGTTCAGGGTAGTAACAGACGCCGAGCTTCATCGAACGGGTTCCAAGTGGAAGATCGCCAGTTCCCCGGCGCGGAGCACAGGCAGGGGCAAGCCCATGACACTCAACAACTGACCACTGGCGACCACCGCCTCACCTAGGAGCAGCGGCGGGGCCGACTTCATTGAGGGCCGAGGACGCTCGGGCGCATTGAGCAGGGTGACACAATAAGACGCCTGCGCCTCCAGGCCCAACAACCGCAAGGCCATCGGTGCCGCCAGGGCGGAGGTTTCGACCTGGGCATAACTGACCAGAGCCCCCTCCCCACCGACAATCATAATGGCCGCCGCCGCAGGATCTGGCGCGTCTAGCCGCAGCGTGCGGCCCGCGTGAATAAGGTCGCGAACCGCCTTGTGCCGCGTGATCGCGTCGGCCAGCCGGGTCTGGTCGGCGTCAGAGAAACCGCGCACATCAGCCTCAATGCCCATATGACCGAAGAGCGCGGTATAGCCACGGTAAGCGAGGCTGCTCCGCCGCGCGGTGGTGTGGCTGGCCTCAGGCCCGACATGAGCCCCCATCACTTCGGGCGGGAAGAAGATCGAGAAGCCACGCTGGATCGACTGCCGCTCAATGGGGTCGTTACAGTCGGAGGTCCAGATGCGGTCGGTGCGTTTTAGGACCTCATAGTCGGCCCGTCCGCCGCCTGACGCACAGCTCTCGATCTCAACGCCGGGGTGAGCGGCACGAACACGGTCCATGAGTGCATAGACAGCGAGCGTCTGGCGATGGGTCGCGGGCCGTCCGTAGCTGGCCGCATGGGTCAAGTCGCGGTTCATATCCCATTTGAGATAGCCGATGGGATGGGCGCTCAGCAGAGCGTCAAGCTGGGCAAAGATATTGTCCGCCACCTCATCACGGGTCAGGTCGAGCACATACTGGCCCCGGCCCAAAGGCTGGACACGTTCGCCGACATGCAATGTCCAGTCGGGATGAGCGCGCAACAGATCAGAGTCCGCATTGGCCATTTCCGGCTCGACCCACAGACCAAACTCCATGCCAAGGCCACGAACATGATCGATCAGA
>JANLPX010000367.1:0-3761 GCA_031367485.1 Alphaproteobacteria bacterium
AAATCCATTGGCTGTCGAAAATCGTTGTGCTCCGCCGCCTAAGGCCGGAATACTGCGTGCATAACAATCAAACCGATTAGGCGAGGACGAATTCACCATGCTCAGGACACGCATCACCGAGATGTTCGGCGTCGAAACCCCCATCGTCATGGGCGGCATGACTGGAGTCGGTTTAGCCGATCTGGTCGCTGCTGTGGCCAATGCCGGCGCGCTTGGCTTCATCGTCGCCCACATGTTCCCCACCGCTGAGGGTCTGCTTGAGGAAATCGAGAAAACCCGTGGCCTCACCGACAAGCCGTTCGGCGTCAACCTCACCCTGCTGCCGTCGCTCAACCCCATCCCCTATGACGAATACCGCCGCGCCATCATCCAGAGCGGCATTAAGATCGTCGAGACTGCCGGTCGCAGCCCCATCGAGCACCTGCCCGACTTCAAGGCCAACGGCATCAAGGTGATCCACAAGTGCACCTCGGCCCGCCACGCCGTCACCGCTGAGCGGTTGGGCGTCGACGTGATCAGCATCGACGGCTTTGAGTGCGCTGGTCACCCGGGCGAGGATGATGTCGGCATCGCGGTGTTGCTGCCGGCCACCGTCGATCAGGTCTCCATCCCCGTCATCGCCTCCGGCGGCATGGCCGATGGCCGCAGCCTGATCGCGGCCCTCGCGCTCGGCGCCGACGGCGTAAATATGGGAACCCGCTGCATGGCCACCCAGGAATGTGCCATTCACCAAAACGTCAAACAGGGCATCGTCGACAATAACGAGCGCGACACCCTGATGATCAACCGCACCCTGCGTAACACCTCGCGCGTGGCCCGCAACGCCATCTCCGAAGAAGTGCTGCGCATCCAGCAGGACACCTCCAAGACCATCGAAGATGTGCGCGAGCTGGTGGCCGGTGTTCGCGGCCGCACCAACGTCATGAAAGCCGGCGACCTCGACGGCGGCATCTGGACCGTCGGCCAAAGCCAAGGCCTGATCCGCTCGATCCCGACCTGTGCTGAGCTGGTACGGGACATCATGAAACAAGCCGATGAGATTGTGCATGCGCGGCTGGACCGCATGGCGTCAGGGGCTGAGGCGGCGTCGGCCCGCGTGCCGATCGCGGCGGAGTAGCTCAGACCTGATCTCGCAAGAGCGGCTCCAACGCGGTGACGAGCGCGGGGAGTTGGTCCTGAACGACCTCCCAAACCACGTCCAACCGAACATCCGCATAGCCATGGATCAACCGATGCCGCATGCCGGTGATTTCTCGCCAAGCAATCTCGCTGTGCTCGAGCCGAAAACGCTCCGAGACCTTGCCGGCGGCTTCGCCGATCACCTCCGGGGAACGGATGACAGCGTTCTGATGTAGCCGACTGTCCATAAAGGTGGTCTCATCGACCCCCACAAGAAATCCGGTGGCATCGCGAGCTGCGATCAGCATGTCGAGCAGCAGGGCTGCGTCGCGCTCGCTCGCCGGTTCAACCATAGACAGGTTGCGCCTCGGCTAGGATGCGGCGACGGCGGATGAAATTGCGACTGGCCTCGACGGCTTCACGCTCCACCAAATCCACCGCACGGCCAAGCAAGGTTTCCAGATCGGCTTTCAAGTCGCTGAAAGCCCCGAGGCTGCTGCCCGGCGCGAAGCTGACTAGGAAATCAGCGTCGCTACGGGCGGGATCAAAATCATTGCCCCGCGCGGCTGAGCCGAACACGTCCAAGCGCCGCACGCCGTAGCGGCGACAAAGAACCGCGAAGTCTTGGCTGTGACTGGTGATGTCGGCGTGCATGGCGAGCATCCGGTGAGATGGCGAGAGCCTAGTCTACCACAGGTGTGGCGGGCTTCGTAGTAGGTGGCGTCGCTGACCTGTTGGGAGACACCGGCGCGCTAAGCGTGCGAGCCTTCGGTGGCAACGATAGTCGAGAAACCACATAAGCATGGGGTCGGCTGACGCAGCCAAGCAACAGACGTCCCTGCGTCTTGACCGCGGTTATTGAGGCTTTTCGGGCGGAGTACCGGTGGCGATCAAGGGCGGATAAGGTGTTACGGAAGGCCTTGGGCGGTTGAGGATTAAGGGAAGTGGTGCGTGTCCCAATATACTCGTGCCCCACGTCGAGATGCGGGCCTCACCCTATGAGCAACCCCCGGTTCCGCTGAAACCCGATTATTGACACGGCCGCTCCCGGCGCGTCTGTTAATGTTAGTTAACAGAACCTGGGGTCACGAAATGAGGAATTCGGTTACAGCGGCGCTGTGCGCCTTGGTTTTGACGACTGCGGCACATTCTAGTTACGCAGCGGAATTGATATAAAACGGTGGGTTTGAACTCGGCACATTCGCGCCGTCTATCTATCCTGGATACGACATTATCACATCGGGGGGACCTCAGGATCTGACGTCCTGGACCGTCGGAAACTCTCTGGTCTGGGGCAATGGCGCTTCAGATATCAATGTTCATGCAGGCAAAGGTTATATCGATCTGACTGGGGTTGGGAACACAGTTCCCCATGGCATCATTAGCCAGTCTATTTCGACCTTGGTGGGTCAGGTTTACACATTTTCGGCTTACACCACTTTGGATATTTCTAGTCCCTCGGTGAACTTTGACGTCACGGCGAATGGTGTTCCGATCAGCCTAACCGGCGTATTCGGCGTTTGGAACTATAGCCCCACTGGTGCCATCTGGCGTTCCGTCAGCGGTACTTTCGTGGCCGACAACACCTTGACCAACATCAGCATCGCCGGGAAATCGGGCTTTTCTTACATGATTGGCCTAGATGATATCAGCGTGACCGGCCCCGTGCGGGGCGGCATTCCCGAACCCTCCACCTGGGCGATGATGATCGTTGGTTTCACGGGCGTCGGGCTGATGGCTCGTCGTCGGCCTACGCAAGCCTGAGAATTGGCCGAACCAAAATTTCCGATTTCGCTCTAGGAGTCCTGTCACCGTAACTGACGGCCTCTTGGTTGGAGGGTCGATCGGGGTGCGTATCTGCAACCCCTCTGCCTTTCAGACTCGCACCCCCATCGTCACGCGCTGCCTTCGGCATCTTGTGACACTTCCCCCACGAATGGGGGAAGCAAAGGGCAGGCAATCCCTCAGTCAGTTGCGCGCGGTATCCACCAACGCGTTCTTCGTGATCCACGGCATCATCGCCCGCAGACGCGCACCCACTTCCTCGATTTGATGCTCAGAGCCGCGGCGCCGGGTGGCCTTGAAGCTCGGCGCGCCCACCGCATTCTCTTGCATGAAGTCGCGGACGAAGCGGCCGGACTGGATGTCTTCCAGCACGCGCTTCATCTCAGCCTTGGTGTCTGGCGTCACGATGCGCGGGCCGGTGACATATTCGCCGTACTCGGCGGTGTTGGAGATCGAGTAGTTCATGTTGGCGATGCCGCCTTCATAGATCAGGTCGACGATCAGCTTGACCTCGTGCAGGCATTCGAAATAGGCCATTTCCGGCGCGTAGCCCGCCTCGACCAGGGTTTCGAAGCCCGCGCGGATCAGCTCAACCAGGCCACCGCACAGCACGGCTTGCTCGCCGAACAGATCGGTTTCGCACTCTTCGCGGAAGGTGGTCTCGATGACGCCGGAACGCCCGCCGCCGATGGCAGAGGCATAGGCCAGGCCAAAGTCGTGGGCATTGCCCGTCGGGTTCTGGTGGATGGCGATCAGGCAGGGCACGCCGCCGCCCTTCAGGTACTCCCCGCGCACCGTATGGCCGGGGCCCTTGGGCGCCACCATCAGGACATCGACGGTCGACTTGGGCTCGATCA
>JANLPX010000412.1:0-3367 GCA_031367485.1 Alphaproteobacteria bacterium
AAGTGCCCAGTCTCGGGCACTTCGTCGCGGTCGAGGGGTAAATTATTGCGACGCACAATAGTAAGATGCGAATTTACGGGCGATATACAACGCTCAACTGGGAATTCTTGCCGCATCGCAGCATTTATTTTCAAACCCGAAACAAAAGATATTCCGCGCGAATTAGGCGGACGAAGAGGGTTTGCCAGTTTTTTGCGCGACCTTTGCTTGGGACCGCACATGGTAACGCGACGGTGGCACGTCAAGACTTAGCCCGTAAGCATGGCTACCAGACATCAATGAAGCGTCGACCGGAACGCTGCCCTGGACCTTCAACGGCACAAGCCTTCATGCCCCTGACTAACCAATTCCGAGTCTCGAACGGATCTATCACGGCATCGATCTCGAGAACCTCCGCCACAGATATGGCTGACCCCTGTTGATACATGCGCGCTAGGCGACCTTCGAACAGCGCCTGACGGGCGACGGGGTCCGACTCAGCTTCCAGCTCTTTGCGGTATCCCAACCGGACGGCGCCCTCCAGACCCATTGGCCCGAACTCAGCTGTAGGCCACGCCAACATTAGCGTAGGGGCCGAAAAGTCACCGCCCGCCATGGCCTGGGCGCCGAGACCATAGCCTTTGCGGAGCACCACCGTGAACAAAGGGACCGATAGAGAAGCGGCAGTTACAAACATTCGAGAACCGCGCCGAACGGCCGCCGTCTTCTCGCTATCTGGTCCGACCATGAAACCGGGTGTGTCACAGAGTGACAGGATCGGAACCCCAAATGCATCACATAACTGCATGAATCTACTTGCTTTCTCGGCTCCCTCTCCATCGATAGCTCCGCCGAGAAAACGCGAGTCATTGGCAATCACGCCCATGGGTCGCCCTTCAATGCGCAGGAAGCCGGTGACCATGCCCAGCCCGTAGCCGCCGCGTAACTCGATCCAAGATCCGTCATCGGCCAAGGTCTGCAAAATCGCGTGGAGATCGTAAACCCGAACGCGGTTCTCTGGAATCAGATGACGTAGCTTTCGCTGATCAGGGCAGGTCCAGGTTTTGACTGCCCCCTGGAAGACCGAGAGTAACTGCTTCGTGGCGGCGACAGCAGCGGCCTCATCATCGACCAAGAGATCGAGGACGCCGTTCTTCCACTGAACGTCTGATGGGCCGATCTCGTCTGGTGTGAAAACGCCAAGGCCGCCACCCTCGATCATTGCTGGTCCGCCAAGGCCGATATTGGAGTATCGCGTGGCGACGGTGATGTCCGCACATCCAAAAAACACGGCGTTGCCAGCAAAACACCGACCGGAATTCACGGCAATTCGTGGAGCTATCCCGGACATACGGGCAAAGGTTGTAAAGCTGGTCGTATCTAGAGATGACGCGCCGGTCGACACGTCGACATCACCAGGTCGTCCGCCGCCACCCTCTGTGAACCAAACCACCGGCGCGCGCCAATGCTCGGCGAACTCGAGAATGCGGTCCGTCTTCTTATGACTGAAATAGCCTTGGGTTCCGGCAAGGACTGTAAAATCGTAGGCGAGCGCAATGCAACGCGACTTGCCTTCGTCAAACAATGCGCCGTTGACCTCTCCAACGCCGGTGATGATCCCATCAGCTGGCGTGTTGGCTCTCAAATCATCGATCGTGCGACGCCTCTTCTGGGCCGCGATAGCTAGTCCACCAAATTCGTTGAAGCTACCCAGGTCGAAGAGATCATCCAGGTTTTCGCGCGCGGTGCGCTGTCCAGTCTTGCGACGTCGAGCCACCGCATCTGGGCGCGCTGCATCTAAGGTCATGGCCGTGCGCGCTAAGACGCCAGCTAAGTCTGGGCGGATTAGGGTGAGGTCGATTTCTATTGACCGCTTGACTTCAGCGCCCTGGTCGCCCGGCAGGATATAGACCAGAGGGGTGCCTTCATCGACAACATCGCCTACCGCCCCGACCAGCAAGGCGACTGTGCCGGCGGTCGCCGCAACGACGACATGCTGCATCTTCATAGCCTCCAGGACGGCGACCGATTGACCCGCTCCCACCATGTCGCCAGCCTTGACCTCAAATCCCACAAGGGTGGCGCGCATCGGGGCTAGGCTAGGCGCAGTTCCCGTCGGCCCGGCTTCAATGGGTCGCGTTGGGCGATGTTGGAGAGTTGGCTCGGATTCAATCTCAGCCGATGCCAAAGCCTTTGCACGCGACACCAATGCCGACAGATTAGCCTCGATGAAATTGGTGGTGGCATGGGAGGCTATCACCTCAGTGCGTTCCAGGAGGGCGCGTAGCAGCGGGAGGTTTGAGACGGGGCCCGCAATCCGAAATTCTGCAATCGCACGCGCTGCCTTAGCCACCGCATGGCCGAAATCGGGTGACGGATTGTGGACGATCAGCTTGGCAATCAGGGAGTCGAAGCTAGGGTTAGTGCGGTAACCGCCGTAGCCGTAGCCATCGACCCGCACGCCCGGTCCAGTCGGCGGCTCATACCGACTGAGGATCTCGCCTGCCCCACTGGAAAGGGTTCCGTCTTCGCTCAGGGTTTCCAGATTGACCCGCAGTTCAATCGCGTGACCGATAGGCGGCGGCACGATGCTGAGACCAAGATCGCTAAGGTTCTCCCCGCCAGCCACACGGAGTTGCAGCTGAACGAGGTCAAGGCCCGTCACCGCCTCCGTCACCGTGTGTTCGACCTGCAGGCGTGGATTGGCCTCGATAAAGGTCAGTGCGTGGCCGTCGGTCGCGTCCAGCAGAAACTCGAAAGTGACCAGTCCGCTGACCTTGGCGGCGTCGGCCATGGCCAGCGCCGCCTTGGCCAAGCTCGTGCGCACCGCTGGTTCAAGATTCGGAGCCGGTGCGATCTCAATGATTTTCTGGTGGCGGCGTTGGAGCGAACACTCGCGGTCATGGATTGTAACTGCATGGTTGCCGTCGCCCAGCACCTGTACCTCAATATGGCGGGCCTGCGCGATATAGCGCTCAGCGAACAGGCGCGCGTCGCCAAAGGCCGCCAACGCTTCACGGGCACAGAGTTCGTAGGCCTGCGCGGGGTCTTGACCCACCGTGACCCGCCGCATACCGCGTCCACCACCCCCAGCCACCGCCTTGATCATCAAGTCTGCGCCAAGGTGGGATTGAAAATCGCGAACCTCTTCCAGACTAGCACCGCCCGGCGTCGCAGGGGCCAGCGGCACACCGAGGTTGGCCGCCAGATCACGGGCGCGAGCCTTGTCGCCGAACAGTTCAAGGGTCTCTGGGCTAGGGCCTACAAAGGTAAGACCAGCGTCAACACAGGCGCGCGCAAAGGTTGGGTTCTCTGAAAGAAACCCATAGCCAGGATGGACGCCGTCGCAGCCTGCGCTTTTGGCGGCCGCGATCACACCCTCGATATC
>JANLPX010000414.1:0-3651 GCA_031367485.1 Alphaproteobacteria bacterium
TCCCTGGGGTGAGAAGACAAAGCCATTCTCGCCGGGACGATAGTCAGCCAGTCGCAAATCTTCCGAAGCTCGTGAGAGGGTTACTTCTGGCGCGCGAGGTGGGGGAGCGTCGACTTGAGCCATCCATTGACCCGCGACCCAACGCAGGCCGGCCGCGGCCCTGTCGCGCTTGGCTTGAGACACACCGCTCCAGTTGTAGCCGATGTCTAGATCGAGCGGGGCGAACAGGCTGCCGTGCATGAGGTGGTCAAACCGCTGGCCGCTGAGACGTTCGGCGATCTGAGCGCTTAGGGCGAAGTTGACGTCGGCATAGGCAAACCATTGTCCAGGAGCATGATCTTCGGAGCCAAACCAGCCGCCCTGGTCAAAATGTCGGTCACCTTTGAGAAAGGCCTCCTCCAGGCGGTGCCCGAATGGGACGGGGTAGCTTGGTCCGTTTCGCAGACCGCTGGTATGGGACAGCAGCATGCGCGGGGTAATTGAGATGTCTGGGTAAGCAGGGTGACGCAGCCTAAATCCCAACAGCTCTGATGCATCAACCTCGAGTCCGTTTTCGGACTTCATGATGAGGGGCACGCAAACCAGAGCCGCAATCATCTTAGAAACCGAGGCCACGCGGAATGGAGCGTTGGGGCCATAGGCACCTACGCCTTTAGGCCCATGAGCGATGCCGTCGGTTGCGCGCCATGCAATACGACCGTCGGCACGCCGCGCGATGACTCCGGCGCTGGCCATCTGGGGACCATCGCGGGGCAATAGGATGCCGCCTAGGTCACCGGGTCGCTTGCCCCCTAAGCTGAGGGCAGAAGCCAGTATTGCTGCTACGGTTCGGCGGTTGGGATGAGGTTGCATACCGCAATGGCTAGCACGGTCGCGATCTCTGCCAACCCGGAGGAAGCGGTAGGAATAGAATTTCTTTCCACCTAGGGCTTCACATCTGCCGCCAAAGCTCCTATCTGGCGTGTTCCGCGAAAATCCGAGTCGTCTCCGACGCCTTTTTTCGTGCGCCTATGTTTCGAGGCATGGCCAGCCGCCCTCAGGCCATGCGAGGGAACGTCCCCGGCGAATAGGGGACAATCGGCGTCCTGCTCCCGCAAGGGGGTGAGGGTGGACGCAGGACAGCATGACTTGACGCGGGGAGTCGGTTCCACGCGTCCCTCAAGGGAATAAAATGGCGCAATCCTTCACCGAAAAGAAGCGTATCCGGAAGTCATTCGGGCGCATCGCCGAAGCCGTGCAAATGCCGAACCTGATTGAGGTTCAGCGCTCTTCCTACGAACAGTTCTTGCAACGTGAGACCCGTTCGGCCGATCGCAAGATTGAGGGCATTGAAGCGGTGTTCCGCTCTGTCTTCCCGATCAAGGATTTCAACGAGCGCGCCGTGTTGGAATATGTGTCCTACGAGTTCGAGGATCCCAAGTACGACGTTGAAGAATGCGTTCAGCGCGACATGACCTATGCGGCACCTCTGAAGGTGAAGCTTCGTCTCATCGTGTTTGAAACCGATGAAGAAACCGGCGCACGCTCAGTCAAGGATATCAAGGAGCAGGACGTCTATATGGGCGATATCCCGCTCATGACGGACAAGGGCACCTTTATCGTCAACGGCACCCAGCGGGTGATCGTCAGCCAGATGCACCGGTCGCCCGGCGTGTTCTTCGACCACGATAAGGGCAAGACCCACTCTTCGGGCAAACTTCTGTTTGCAGCCCGCGTTATTCCCTATCGCGGTTCGTGGCTCGACTTTGAGTTCGACGCCAAGGACTTGGTCTTTGTTCGTATCGACCGTCGTCGCAAACTGCCTGCCACCACCTTCTTGATGGCGCTGGGCATGGACGGGGAAGAGATCCTCGGTACTTTCTATGACAGCATCCCCTTCGAAAAACGCACCGAGAAGGGTGCTGATGGCTGGGCCACCCCTTACCGCCCCGACCGTTGGCGCGGTGTGAAGCCAGAATTCCCGCTGATCGACGCTGATACCGGCGAGGAGATCGCGCCTGCCGGTCTGAAGATCTCGGCGCGGAATGCCAAGAAGTTTGCCGACGCCGGTCTCAAGACCCTGCTGCTGGCCCCGGAGGCTTTGACCGGCCGCTACATGGCTCGCGATCTGGTCAATATGGAAACTGGCGAGATCTATGTCGAAGCCGGCGATGAGCTGGACGTCGAGTTGATCGCGGCTTTGGAAGCCCAGGGTTTCAGCACCATCGACGTGCTCGACATCGATGATGTGACGATGGGCGCTTACATGCGCAATACGCTGCGCGTGGACAAGAACTCGGCCCGTGAAGACGCGCTGTTTGACGTCTACCGCGTGATGCGTCCAGGCGAGCCACCGACGGTGGAAGCGGCCGAGGCGATGTTCAAGTCGCTGTTCTTCGACGGCGAGCGCTACGATCTGAGCGCCGTCGGCCGCGTGAAGATGAACATGCGCCTGGAACTCGACTGCCCAGACGATGTCCGCGTGTTGCGTAAGGAAGACGTTCTGTCCGTCCTGAAGACCCTGGTGGGTCTGCGTGATGGCCGTGGCGAAATCGACGATATCGACAACCTCGGCAACCGCCGGGTGCGTTCGGTGGGCGAGCTGCTGGAAAATCAGTACCGCGTTGGTTTGCTGCGCATGGAGCGGGCCATCAAGGAGCGAATGAGCAGTGTCGATATCGACACGGTCATGCCGCACGACCTGATCAATGCAAAGCCAGCTGCCGCGGCTGTCCGTGAATTCTTCGGGTCTTCGCAGCTGTCGCAGTTCATGGACCAGACCAACCCGCTGTCGGAAATCACCCACAAGCGTCGTCTTTCGGCGCTTGGCCCGGGCGGTCTGACTCGCGAGCGGGCGGGCTTCGAAGTCCGCGACGTGCACCCGACCCACTATGGCCGGATCTGTCCCATTGAAACGCCGGAAGGCCCGAACATCGGTCTGATCAACTCGCTGGCCACACACGCCGTGGTCAACAAGTACGGCTTCATCGAGAGCCCCTATCGTCGGATTAAGGACGGCAAGACCACTGAAGAGGTCGTCTATATGTCGGCCATGGAAGAGGCTAAGCACGTCATCGCCCAGGCCAATATCAAGATCCTGAACGGCGAGATCGTTGACGACTTGGTCCCCGGCCGGATCAACGGCGAGCCTTCGCTGTTGCCCAAGGCTGATGTCGACTTGATGGACGTGTCGCCCAAGCAGGTGGTGTCTGTCGCGGCTTCGCTGATCCCGTTCCTGGAAAACGATGACGCTAATCGCGCCCTGATGGGTTCGAACATGCAAAAGCAGGCCGTGCCGCTCATCCAATCGGATGCGCCGCTGGTTGGCACCGGCATGGAGGCTATCGTCGCCATCGACTCCGGTGCCGTGGTTGTCGCCCGCCGCAAGGGTGTCGTCGAACAGATCGACGGGACGCGGATCGTGGTTCGTGCCACCGAAGAAACCGACCCAACTAAGGCGGGTGTTGATATCTACCGCCTGCAAAAGTTCCAACGCTCCAACACCTCGACCTGCATCAATCAGCGTCCGCTGGTTCGTGTTGGCGACTTGATCGCCGCTGGAGATGTTATTGCCGACGGTCCTTCGACGGACCTGGGCGAACTGGCACTTGGCCGGAACACGCTCGTCGCGTTCATGCCTTGGAATGGCTATAACTTCGAAGATTCCATTCT
>JANLPX010000420.1:0-7861 GCA_031367485.1 Alphaproteobacteria bacterium
GCCTGGTTGTGTTCGACCGTGGCGGTCAGCAGAGTGCCGACTACTGATCCCGGCCAACGGGCACGCCAAGCCGCGAAGGCGACCTCATCGGTGCGAACGATGGGCACGGCGAAGATCGAGCCCATGGTGGCGCGCACGGCCTCTACGGAATAGGGGTCACAACACTCGCCCACCAGGATTAAGGCCCCGCATCCCGCAGCGTCGGCCGTGCGCACTATGGTACCCAGATTGCCCGGATCGCGCACTCTGTGGAGGGCAACGAAGGCGTTGGCGCTTGTGGGATCAAGGCGTTCTAGGGGTGTGAAGGTTTGGCCGAAAACACCGACTACTGCTTGGGGGTTATCTCGCCGCGACACTTTCGCCAGGATGTCTTGGGTGACCGCGATCACCTCGCCGCCCTGGGCGCGGGTGGCAGTGATCGCTCGTTGCAGTAGGGGATGGCCAACGGCCTCATCGCCGTACATCAGCACATGCGGCGCATTACCCAATTCCACAGCTTCGGTGATGATCTTCAGGCCCTCAGCGACGAACTGTTCGGTCTCATCTCGGTGTTTACGTAGATGCAACGCGCGCACCGCCTTAACCGTGGGGTTGCTCAGAGATGTGACGGCGCGGTCGCTCAAGGCGTCCACCGGGCAAAGAAGCTCATGCCGACCTCGCGAGTGCCGTCCTCTTGGGTGAGCGCCAATTCACCCCAACCAATTTGCCCACCACGCGCGGCTAGCTTGTCGCTGAGCAGACCGGCAAGCGCGGCGCCTGAGATGCGCTCGGCGTAGGCATTGAGCAGCAAGAACGCGGCTCCGTCTGATAGAAGTTCAGCACATAGGGTCGCGAGCTCGGGCAAGTTCTCGAATAGTTTCCAGATCTCACCGTCTGGCCCTCGGCCATACTTCGGTGGGTCCAAGATGATGCCGTCATATCGATTGCCGCGACGCACCTCGCGTTGGACGTAGCGGCGGGCGTCTTCGCAGATCCAGCGGATCGGGCGGTTATCAAGTTTGGAGAGCGTGGCATTTTCCCGCGCCCAACCGACGGCCTTCTTCGAGGCATCCACATGGGTTACGGCGGCACCCGCAGCAGCGCAGACCAAGCTTGCCACCCCTGTGTAGCCGAATAGATTCAAGATCTTGGGCTGACCGTTGAAGGCGCGAACCTGAGCATCCAACCATTCCCAATTGGCCGCCTGTTCCGGGAAAAACGCGAGATGTCGAAAGGCAGTGAAGCGGCCATTATAATTGACCTCGCCCCAGCGCATAGGCCAGGTCTCCTGGTGTGGTCCGGAGAAGCGCCAGCGCCCGGCGTCTTCCTCATCGCTGGGATCAAATACGGCGTCAGCCTTGGCCCAAATATTGGGTGCTAGCTTCGGAGACCAAAAGGCCTGGGGTTCGGGACGTACCACCGCATAGGGACCGTAGCGCTCAAGTTTTTTGCCATCGCCGCTATCGACTAGCGCGTAGTCGGCCCAACCGGTGGTTCGCATGATGCTTGGCGCGAGGTCGACCTGGGGCGGACGCGGGTTCATGGTCTGGGATTAGCGGGTTATGCCCCCAGCCGACAACCCGGTTGCCCAAATTAGCCGATAATCCGCACGGGCATGGTCTCATAGCCCTTGACGAAGTTGGACCTCAAGCGTCGGGGCTCTCCGACAACTTCGATGCGTTTGAAGCGCTTGAGGATCTCTTCCCAAACTACTTTCAACTGCATCTCGGCCAGGCGGCTACCGACGCAACGGTGGAGGCCAAAGCCAAACCCGACGTGCTGGCGTGGTCGATCACGGTCGATGATGAAACGATCAGGACTTTCGATTACCTCATCGTCGCGGTTGCCAGAGACATACCACATCACGACACGGTCGCCCTTCTTGATGGACTTTCCGCCCAGTTCGAAATCTGCCATCGCGGTACGGCGCATGTGGGCGACCGGGCTTTGGTAGCGGATGATTTCCGGCACTGCGCTGTCGAGCAATGCTGGATTGGCCCGTAGCCGGTCATAGGCCTCTGGATATTCCTGAAACGCCATCAGCGCGCCCGATAAGGAGTGACGGGTCGTGTCGCTACCTGCCACCGTCAGCAGGATGATATTGCCGAAGTACTGATTGGGATCGTCGTTCTTCCGGGTCACAGGGTCATGGGCGAGCATCGAAATCAGATCATCGCTCGGTGGGGCGTCTTTGCGCGCGTTCCAGAGTTCCACGAAGGGCATGACCAGACCCATGAGTTCGCCGTTCCGCGCCTCCATGGTCTCAATCAACTCGCCTGGCCCCGGACGCGTGAGGATCAGGTCAGAAATCCGTGGCAGCATGCGGCGATGCTCAAAGGGATAGTCGAACAGAGTGGCCAGCATTTGACTGGTCAATTCGATGGAGACCTTGTCCACGAAGTCGAAGGTCTCATTGATCGGCAGTTCGTCGAGGATCTTTGCAGCGCGAGACCTGATCAGGGGTTCGAGATTGTGCATGCTGGTAGACGAGAACATTGGCGTCACGACCCGACGTTGATCATCGTGGTCGGGTTGGTCGAGGGCGATGAAGCTCGAGCCTGCTCGAGGCTCAAAAGCATCAGAGATCATGATCCCGCCGTTCTCGGAATCTGATGAAAACACCTCGTGATTGCTATCGACGGTGATGATGTCGTTGAACTTGGTGACAGACCAATAGGGGCCAAACTCGCTGTCGGTACAAAAGTGGATGGGTTCCTCCCGACGCAGCCGCTCAAACCAGGGCCAGTGGGTATCGGAAGTGAAATGGCTCACATCGGCGACGTTGAAGTCCCTAAGTGGCGTGGAATAGGCGCGATCACGGGCTGCGCGGAGAAGATCTTGGGCACCATCGGCCATTTCGTGTCTCCCCGGGTAATTGCCTGAGCTTGGCTTGGTCGGCAACTTCGCGCCGGTTTAGCGAGAGATCAAGGGGCTCGACCCCCCAACCGGTCTTTCATGATTTTAGTCATGGAGCTTTCTGGGCTAAATATGCACTGGGCTTGCTGTTTTGTTGGATTCGGGGTCCGTTCCTAAGTCTTGAAGTTATGAGAGATTCTGAGTGACTGCAGCGACAACAATCCGTTCGGCCCGCAAGCCCAAGGGCGATGGTCATCTTCGGCGGGCTGAGATCCTCGAAGCTGCTGAGCGGATCTTTGTGGCTCAGGGTTATGACGGAGCGACGATCCGCAAGATCGCCGATGAGGTCGGGGTCTCTTCGACGGCGCTCTACATGCATTTTCCTGACAAAGGCTGCATCCTGCTCGAGATATCCGAGCGCACGATCAAGCAACTTCTGACCCGCAATTCAGAGATCGCGGCCAAGCCGATGGATCCTGTCAGCCGGGTCTCACAGATGTTGGACAGCTATATGCGCTGGGGCTTGGAGCACCCTAACGCCTACCAGCTTGTGTTCTCGTCGGTGAACCCGATGTCCGAGGTACTTGGCGACAGCTTGGCGGAAATCTCGGCCGGCTGTTACGAAATATTTTCTGGCGTCGTGCGCGAGATTGCCGCCGACGGGCGGCTGCGAACTGGCGATGCCGACTCTGCGGCTCAGGTTTTGTGGGCTGCTTGCCACGGTATGGTCGCGCTTCTAATCACGCGCCCTGCGTTTGAATGGGCCCCACGCGAGGAGCTATTGCGCGTAACGCTCGACGGCCTAATGCACGGATTGGTCTCGGACTAATCTGACGCGAGCTATGGATTCGGAATTGGTGCATTGCTGCCGCCAATAGGCAGAGGCGACGTCTGGGCCGTCACTGGGGCATAGACGTAGCCGCCTCGCTTGAGGTCGGCACTCAGGGTTATGGGGGCTGAACCGCCATTCAAACGGGCGCGATAGATCGCCATATTCTCCATCACACGCATGACGTAGTTGCGGGTCTCCGAAAACGGAATGCATTCGATGAAGTCGAGGGGGTCGGTACCGCCGCCGCGCGGGTCGCCACAAAAGCTTGTCCATTGGACCGGTCGACCGGGCCCAGCATTGTAGCCTGCGATAGCCATGACGTAGGAACCAGAGAAGCCACCAACCATGCCCCCTAAATAGCTGGAGCCTAACCGCATGTTGTAGTCGGGATCGTCCAGCATGCTGACCGAGTATCCCAGACCAATCTTTCGAGCGACTCCGACGGCTGTTCCGGGGAGCAATTGCATCATGCCGCGTGCACCGGCCCCGGAGCGGGCCAGGGGATCGAAGCTGCTTTCCTGTCGGGTGATTCCCAAAACGAGGGCCGGCTCGGCGCTATTGGGTGTCTCCGGTGGTGTGCGAAGCGGGTAGCCACGCTCCGGCAAAATGAAGCCGCGCTGTGCGGCGGTGCGCACAATTTTCATTGACGTATCTTGGTCGCCGTAGCCCCGGGCCAGATCCACCAGCAAAGCTTCTTCCTCGGCGGAGGGCAGAACATCGTCTAGGGCCAATACCAGGATGCGAAAAAGATCACGATTGCCGGTTTCCATGGCGATTTTGGCGGCGCGGACCGTTTCGCGACCCTCAAAACGAACGCGGTCAGCCTGCGGGATCGGGGGGTCGCGGCCCAGATTGAGCTCGGTTTGACCCAGCCGCTCAGCGGCTAGGATGCCATAAAACGTTGAGCTGTTGCGGGCAGCGGCTTCGTAGAAAGCGGAGGAGGCGTCAGGTCCGGCCTGAGCTTCGACCGCGCGTCCTCTCCAATAGAGCGCGCGCGCGCGGGTGATCGGCGAGGCTCCTATCCTGTCCAGGGCTTTGAAGTGGGTTTCCGCCTTGGCGGGATCCTTCAGCTTAGTCAGAGCGATCCAGCCCGCGTAAAACTCTGCCTCAGCGGCATCAGCCCCCGTCATCAGGCCCGTATTTGCCGCAGCCGCATAGGCGGCTGGAGCGTCACCGCGACGGAGGGCAGCCAGGGTGTATTGGTAACGCTCATCCCAAATACGAACCGCCATTTCGGGGCTGGTGATCTCGGTGGGGAAGGCCCGTACTAGCGCAGCGGCTTGATCGTTAAGTCCTCGCCGGCGGAAGTTGGCCGCGCGCTCATAGGCTAGACCCGCATCTCCGCTAACGCTGCCTGGCAAGGCATCGACCAAGCTTTGGGCGTTGCCTGCGTTCTGGCGAAGGGCCATCCGGGCCAGGGCAAGTTGTTGTTGGTCGACGGGTAGCAGGTTGACCATGTCGCGTGCCGCCGGGCCCTGAGCACCAAATAGTAGGGTCTGCATCCGCCGGATATGATCGTCGACACGCAGAATATCGCCAAACCGCGCAAGCATTCTGGCCTGGGCGTCTGCGTCAAATATACGGTCGCGCCAGGTGCGTCGGATGAGTTCGGTGGCCGATTGGCTTTGGCCATTCAGCCGCAGCGCACTGGCCAGGGCCATGGCGCCTTCAGCGGTGGCGGGTATGTCACTGCCAAACCACCCGATGATCTGGCTGGGTGCCAGTCCCGAGGTTTCCAGAAGTTTTTCGGCCGCAGCCTGTCGTTTGCCGGGTCGTGGCCAACCTGCCAGATCACGGCGCGCTTGGTCCAGATCGAAGTAGGTTAGCGAGTCCGCGTTTGCATCCACCAACGCCCAGGTGGCGAGCTTTCGCGCGATCGGGTCAGTCATCTGCGCAATGCTGCTGCGCGCGCCACCGATGTCGGCCCGGCGTGAAGCATCAAGGCTCGACTTCAAGGCTACGGCGTCAGAATCGGAGATGCGTGACACGTAGGCCGTCGCGGGTGTCTGGATTGGAGCGTTGGCTTCCGTCATTTGGTTCTGTTGAGCTGCCGCAACCGTGGCCGCCATCACCAGCAGAGAGGCGGTAATCAATGCGCGCTTGGGTACTGACGACAAAACCATAGTCTCCGACTTTCACACCAACCGAGAATCCATCGGTTGCGGCCAAGGGCCACCACACCATAGTGTGCGGTCAATCCCGGAGGCTGCAACACTGAGCCTCGATTTCACGGCTTTTTGCAGACCATGACCGATCCTTTGTTCAGGGGCGTGCTTCCCGCCCTCGTTACACCATTTAAGGATGGGGCGGTGGATGAAGCCGCGTTTGTTGCATTGGTCGAACGTCAAATTGCCGCTGGGGTGCATGGGCTTGTCCCCGTCGGGACGACGGGCGAGACCGCAACGCTGAGCCACGATGAACATCGCCGCGTCGTGGAACTCTGCGTTGCGACGGCCAGGGGGCGAGTTCCAGTGATCGCCGGTGCAGGATCAAATTCGACGGCAGAGGCGATAGAATTGGTTCACCACGCCAAGCTGGTCGGTGCAGACGGTGCTTTGGTGGTGACGCCTTACTACAACCGTCCCAGCCAAGAAGGGCTCTATGCCCACTATGCCGCGATCAATGAGGCGGTGCAGTTGCCGGTCTTGGTTTACAATGTGCCAGGCCGCACCAGCGTCGATATCTCCGATGCAACCCTGGCTCGATTGTCGGTGTTGCCCAATATCGTCGGGGTGAAGGACGCGACGGGAAACATGAACCGAGCCAGCGTTCAACGGACCACCTGTGGGGTTGGATGGACCATGCTGTCTGGCGACGACCCTTCTGGGTTGGGCTATATGGCTCATGGCGGGCATGGCTGCATCTCGGTGACCGCCAATGTCGCGCCTGAAGCCTGCGCAGCTTTTTACAACGCCGCGATGGCGGGAGACTGGACTGGCGCGCTCTATGGACAAGATCGGCTAGTCCGGTTGCACAACGCGCTCTTTACCGATGCTTCGCCAGCACCCACCAAATTTGCCCTGGCGCATCTGGGGCTATGTGAGGAAACCGCGCGCTTGCCGATAACACGCGCCTCAGAGGCATCAAGAGCCGAAGTCTTGGCGGCGATGCTGGAGGCGGGCGTCCTCTAGGACCCGGAACCTATGGTCAAGTTGATCGCTGAAAATCGCCGCGCGCGGTACGATTACTTCCTCGAAGAGAGTTTCGAGGCAGGCCTCATGCTGACTGGCACCGAGGTGAAGTCCCTTCGAACCGGGCGGGCCAATATCGCGGAGTCCTATGCCTCGGTTGAGGGACGCGAGGTGGTGTTGATCAATGCTGACATTCCGCCTTTCTCTCACGCTAACCGGTTCAATCACGAGCCGCGGCGGCACCGGAAACTACTGCTGCACCGCAAGCAACTCGATAAGCTGATCGGGGCCGTCCAACGGGAGGGTCGCACGATCATTCCACTGAAGCTTTATTGGAATGACAAAGGCCTAGCCAAGCTGGAGCTGGCCTTGGCCAAGGGCAAGAAAAACCACGACAAGCGCGAAGCTACAGCCGACCGAGACTGGCAGCGCGACAAAGCCCGCCTGTTGCGGGACAAGGGTTGAGCGCGCCAGTCGACATCGAAGCCATTGAGCGGGCGACCTTGGCGGCTGTCGCGCCCGAGGCGGTGCTCGAGTTGAGTGGCTGGTTGATCGGCCTTGATCCGGGCTCAATCCGGCGAGCGTCGAGTGCGGTGCCGCTTAGGCATCAGCTTACCGCCGATCCAGTGGTGCTGGATCGCATTGAGGCGGCTTATCGAGGCCGAGGTCTTTCGCCTGCCTTTAGACTGGCAGATCGCCCGGGACTTGAGGGGGTGGCGCGCGAGCTTGCCGAACGGGGATACGTTGCTGAACAGCCGACCCTGGTGATGATTGCCGATATTGCAGACGTGGTTGTAGTGACCTCCCAGGCGCCAGCGCGGGTCACACCCCAGTCAGATGCGGCCTGGGCGGCAGTGTTCCTAGGGGAGGGGTTTGATCCCGTAGACGGGGCCTATCGCGTCAAGGCCTTGAGCCGCTCGCCAGACGCCAGCTTTGGCCAGGTCGTCGAGGACGGTCGCACGGTGGCGGTGGGATGTGGATCGTACAGCCATGGCTGGGCCAGCTTCCACGGGATGCGCACGGAGTTGGCCCAGCGCGGGAAGGGATATGCGGCGCGTGTCCT
>JANLPX010000439.1:0-3889 GCA_031367485.1 Alphaproteobacteria bacterium
CCAAGTCCGATTTTTTGCTGCACCCGCCCATAGGCGTCGATCATCGCGGTGACCCCAGTGGGCGTTGCCCGCGCGACAGGCAGCCCATCCTCGATGGCGCGATATCCGGCAATATTGAGATGCTGCCACGGTCCACTGGTCGCACCGAACCAGGCATCGTTTGAGATATTCAGAATCCAAGCCGCACGAACACCGAAGCGGCGCGTTGCTCCAGCCGTGAAACCAGGGAACACCGCTTCATAGCAAATCAGGGGCTGAACCACCGGGAGCCCCGCAAGGGTCAGAGGTCTCGGGTCGGGACCTGCGGTGAAATCCCCCGGCATATGAACCAGGGCTCGAATACCAAAATGATCGGCAAGGTCCCCGAACGGCATAAACTCCCCGAACGGGACAAGCCTATGCTTATCGTAGTGGCCGATCCTAGCCAGCCGCCCGGGCTCGGCGCGCATGACGATGAGACTATTGAAATAGGCGACCTCACGGGCCGGAGTCAGTTCAGCGCGATTGGCACCCATCATCAGTGTCTGACCAGGCAGGAAGCTCCGCGTCAGAGCCCCAAGATAGGGACTATCAGCAGCAAACAAATCCTCAGCTACTACCGGCAGCGCCCCTTCGGGCCAAACGATTATGTCGGGAGTTTGGGGCCCTGTGATTGTGCTCAACCGCAAATAGGTCGCGACAATTTCAGAGAGGTTTTCGGGGCGCCACTTGTCCTTTTGATCGATGTTTGCCTGCACGAGGCGAATGAGGGGTGCGCTTCTAGACACCGATTGCGCGGTCGCCAACCTCATGGCACCCCAAGCATATCCGCTCACCAAACATAAGCCCGATAGAGCGATCGGGATGAACCTGGCGCGTTTGGTTGTCGTGTCCAGAAAGGTCGCAGGCGCAGCACCAATGCAGATTGTTAGAAATGTCAGACCGTAGGCGCCGACCAAGGCGGCCAGTTGCGACAGAGGTGACCCAGCAGCCCAGGTCTCACCGGGCAGGTTCCACGGAAATCCCGTGAAAACATGCCCCCGAAGCCATTCAAAGCCCGATAAAGTCCCCGCGAACACTAATATCCGACCACCGCCTAAAGGGTTAATCGCACGGTAGCAGAGGGTCGCCAGACCCCAGAAGACGCCCAAGCCTCCTGCCATCAACATCAAGGCGAAGGGGGCCATCCAGCCGTGAGCTTCAGCATCGACTAAGAAGGCCTCGACGATCCACCAGACGCCAACGGAAAAGTAGCCGACCCCAGCTAACCATCCCATGAGAAAGGCCGATCTCAGAGGTCGCTCTCCCGGGCGTTCTGCAAGCTTTAGGAGCAGACCGTAACCCAATAAACCCAGCAGAAACCCGAAGGGCGGGAATGCCAAGGCGGCACAAACCCCAGCAATGATCGCTAAGCCGCGCGCAGACCACGCAGAACCAAGCACCCTAGGTGACCGGGTCAGGGATAGGAGTCGTTGGGCGCAGACGGACCCTTTTGACGCGCCTCGGATCGGCGTCCAGGACTTGGAGCTCAAAGCCATCAGGGTGGGAAATCACCTCGCCGCGCTGGGGAACACGACCGGCGAGTGCAGTTACCAAACCGCCGACCGTCTCGATTTCCTCATCAAGATCCAAGGGTGCCAGATTGCGCCCCACGGCAGCTTCAAGTTCCTCAAGCGGCGCACGGGCGTCAGCCTCGAATATCCCGCCGGGTCGTGCGACGACCCCAGCGGCATGGGCTTCGTCGTGCTCGTCATCGATTTCTCCAACCACGGCTTCGACCAAGTCTTCCAGGGTCACCAAACCATCGGTTCCGCCAAACTCGTCTATGACCAAAGCCATATGGCTGCGCAGGCCCTGCATCCGCAGCAACAGATCAGCCGCCCGCATGGACGCCGGAACATAGAGGGCATCCCGCCGGAGTTTTTGCAGAACCTGGTCTTCTGCAGCGGGCCTCTTGGTTTTGCCCTTGTCGGGCGAGGCCATCAGCTTGAACACGTCTTTGACGTGGACTACGCCGACAGGGTCGTCCAGCGTGTCGCGGTAGATCGGCATGCGAGAATGCTCGGCTTCAACGAAGCGCGACACCAGTTCTACGAACGGCGTCTCAAGGTCCACGGCGATGATATCGGCCCGAGGCGTCATGACGTCTTCAACCCGTAGGGATTGAAAAGCCTGCGCCTGATCGACTAGGCGTCCGCCAATGGACTCTGCTAAGGCCTCGGCGGCGGTTTGCGGCTCAGCCTCCGGACGTCCCATCCAGCGATAGACTAGGGCGCTCAATCGGCTACGCGGTCGCCCCGCCGGGTTCGGCTCGTCAGAACTAGCCATCGTCTCCCCGTTCGGCAGCATAGGGATCAGCAATCCCCAAGCCCGCCAGGATTTGACGCTCTAGACCCTCCATCTCGGCGGCCTGTGCGTCGGTCTCATGATCATAACCGAGAAGATGCAACACGCCATGGGTCACAAGATGTTGCAGATGGTGGTTTAGCGATTTGCCTTCAAGTTCAGCCTCAGCCGCGCATACGCCGTAGGCCACGGCAATATCACCAAGGTGATTTTCAGGGTTTTCACCGGCGGGAAATGCTAAGACATTTGTGGGTTTATCCAGGTTGCGAAAACGAAAATTGAGCTCGGTAAGTTCGTCGTTGTCGGTCAGCAGGATCGTGACACCGCCTTCGATCTGGCGATGTTGGAGCACCGCCATGGCCGCTGTGGCGCTGAGCGCTTCAAGGTTCAGACCATGAGCGCCCCATCCCTCGCCTTCGGTTTCAACATCGATCAAGCTGGTCGCCCGCGCTTGGCGTCATCGGCCTCATAAGCCCTGACGATGCGCTCGACCAAGGGATGGCGAACCACATCCTCGGCGGTAAACCGACTGATACCCACGCCTTTGACCCCTTCGAGCAACCCTGCAGCATGGGCCAAACCGGAATCCCGGATATTGGGTAGATCAATCTGACTCGGATCTCCGGTCACCACCATTCGCGCGCCTTCGCCCAGGCGAGTCAAAACCATCTTCATCTGCAGGCGCGAGCAGTTTTGAGCCTCATCGACGATGACAAACGCATGCGCCAAGGTCCGGCCGCGCATGAAGGCGATGGGTGCTAGCTCGATCTCACCCTTTTCCCGCCGACGGCGAAACTGGTCCACCCCCAGAATATCGGTCAGAGCCTCCCAGACAGGCGCCATATAGGGATCGACCTTTTCCGAGAGGTCCCCCGGCAGGAAGCCAAGTCGCTCGCCAGCTTCCACCGCAGGCCGACTGACGATCAAGCGCTCAACTTCACCCCGCAACAGCAAGCCCGCGCCGTGGGCGACGGCCAGAAAGGTCTTGCCGGTCCCGGCCGGGCCAAGTCCGAACACTAGTTCACACTGAGCCAGCTCTTGCAGGTAGCGCGCCTGTGCTGCGGTCTTCGGCGCAACCTGACCTCGCCGACCAGACGGCAGAGCGCCTGGCGCTGATCCACGTCCGACCCGAACTTGGCCGATGGCCACGCGGACATCCGCCTCCGTGACCTCCAGACCTTCGTCGGAGCGCTCCGCAAGGGTCTGGACCACACGTTTTGCGAACGCGCGAGCCTTGGCATCACCCGTTATGGAGACCCCTCCGCCTGGCGTCTCGACTAGGACATCGAAGGCGTCCTCAATCAGCGCGGCATGCCGGTTGGACGTGCCGGCGACAGAACGGGCGGCGACATCGGACAGGGGAACGAAATCTGACGTCTTGCTCACGCTGGCTCCAGAACCGGGGCATTTGCCAGAGTCCCGGAGAGGCTCATCTTGGCTGATGAATCTATACGGACCGGGACAATTTGACCGATTAGGTCGGTGTCGCCTTCACAGTGAACGGCTTGGAGAAATGGGCTGCGCCCCGAAAGCTGACCTGGATTGCGACCGGCTTTCTCGATCA
>JANLPX010000447.1:0-3110 GCA_031367485.1 Alphaproteobacteria bacterium
GCGCTTGTCCGTCGCCCAGCAGGTTGGCGCGACCCCGAACAATGAGCGCGCGCTCGGCTCCTTCGCCGCCGCTCCACCCCGCAAGGCCGTCCTCGACCAGGCGCGCGGCGGTGGCATTGAGCTCACGCCGGGCGCTGTCCAACTCGGTGCGGATATCGGCACCCGCCTCTGCCAAGGTCTTGCCGCGCAAACGGGCATTGAGGAAGTTGGACGCCTCTTGCAGCGCCGAAGGGGTGACACCGGCGGTTAGTTTCATCAGCCGGTTTTCCACCGTGCCGTCTTCGAACACCATGACCGTCAGGGCCTGATCGGCTGACAGGGCAACGAACTCCACATGTTTGACGCCCGCGTCCCGAACTGGGGTGACAACAATGCTGGCACCGCCTGCTAGGCCCGACAGAATGCCGGTGGCCTCGTTTAGGGCGTCATCAAAGGTTCGACCGCGGCCAGCTAGTCTCGCCTCAATGGACTTGCGGTCCTCTGCGGTGACATGGCCGACCTCCATCAGCCCGTCGACAAATAGCCGCAGACCCGCATGGGTGGGCAGGCGACCGGCGCTGACATGGGGCGCACCCAGCAGGCCCAGCTGGGTCAGGTCGGCCATGGTGTTGCGGATCGAGGCGGGCGACAGGTGGATACCCGCCTTGGACAGGGTGCGCGACCCGACCGGCTCACCGTTTTGCAGATAGCTTTCCACCACCCGGCGGAAGATGTCGCGGGCCCGCCCGTCCAGCTCAGTGAGCGAGGGGCCAAGCGATAGCAGCGGACTGGTCAAGGGCGGCCCATGGACGGAAGCGTGGCTTTCTAGGATAAGCCCCCGCAAAGCCCGCGCAAGCGCCGCGCACATTCAGAAAGCCCGAACCATGCGTCCTTCCGACCGTACTGCCGATATGTTGCGCAATGTGACCCTGGAAACCGGGGTCAACCGCTATGCCGAGGGGTCCTGCCTGGCCAGCTTTGGCCACACTAAGGTGCTAATCACCGCCAGCGTCGAGGACCGCGTGCCGCCCTTTATGCGCGGGCGCGGCCAGGGCTGGGTGACGGCGGAATACGGCATGCTGCCCCGCGCCACCCATACGCGCGGCCGTCGCGAGGCCAGCGAGGGCAAGCAGAGCGGTCGTACTCAGGAGATTCAGAGGTTGATCGGCAGGTCGCTGCGCGCCGTGATCAACCCCTCCCTGTTGGGAGAGCGCCAGATATCCTTCGACTGTGACGTGATCCAGGCCGATGGCGGCACGCGCACGGCAGCCATCACCGGGGCCTGGGTGGCGCTGCGCATCGCGGTTGATCACCTGATCGCTGAGGGCGTGATCACCACCGACCCGATTGTCGACCAAGTCGCGGCCATCTCCTGCGGCGTCTATAACGGCAACCCCGTTCTGGACCTTGAATACGAAGAGGATTCCAACGCCGAAGCCGACGCCAATTTCGTGCTGACTGGGTCAGGCGATATCGTTGAGATTCAAGCGACCGGCGAAAAGCGCGGCTTCAGCCAGGCGGAATTTGAGGCGCTGTTTGGGTTGGCGCGGAAGGGGATTGCGGAGCTGGTGGTGATGCAGAGGGCGGCGGTGGGCCGGTAGGGGCTAGCTAAGGCCTTCAAGGCGACTGACTAGCTCGCTTGGTGTTGCAACGATGACGCCGTATTCAAGGATAGTGTCGCGACGGTTTAGCATACGGCGGTCGAGGGTCGTGAAGTAGCCGGACCACATTGCTGCAACAGTCAAATGCCGACCGTCCGCTTCGTGTTTACCGGGCAATGCGTTCCCTCGCATGAGCATAATAAGTCCATACGCGTTGGCGACCGAGTCAGTGTCGAGCGTATATATGAAGTCCGATCTGCGACGCCTGACGAACTCCGGCGTATTTGGGTGGTCCCATTCAGCCCAGACGGTGTGCGGGACAATGAGGGATATCTCACCAGCATCGTGGTATTCGATTAGCCGATCAACTGCGGCTCGTTCCCCTAACTCGATGTGCTCGTCAAGGAAATGTGCGTCCACCAATATGGGTTTGTCGCGCGGGTCTGGCCAAACTCTTGGACGCGATCCTCTGAGGCTCATGTTGGAAATTATGTCTCGAATTGAAGTAATCTCAACGGTCCACACCGGAACGCAGTTCAGGCCTTTACCGACTGGTAAGTGCGCACGACAGATTGTCGGGTTCATGCTAATTTGATTCGATCCTGTGGGTCTTTACCCAGACGGAAACAGCCATGGCGACTTTAGCGTTCACCCAAGAAATAGCCGCCTTCGAGCGACTTCTCCCCAAGCTCCGTTCTCAGTTTGGTTCGGCCTGGGCTGTGATTGTCGGGGACGACTGCAAGGGCGGGTTTCCAGATTTCGCCAAGGCGGCGGCCTTTGCGGTGCAAAACTTCGGCAGCGCGGAGTTTCTGATCCGACATACCGACGACCGTCAGGCCCAGATTCCGTTCGTCGCCATCGACGACAACCTTGACCTCTAGGTCCTTCGGCCCCAACGCCCCCGATAGTGCCGCCCGCCGTGCAGAGGTTACGGGTTTGGGGCACATCATTGATGTGATCATTCGTTCCGCCGAGAGCCCCGCCCACTTGAGGCTCCCGCAGTTGGTACGGGCAGGTGGCTTGATCGACACCGGCGCCTCTGATGTTTGTATCGACTATCGGATTGCCGAGGCACTTGACCTGCGCAGGGTCGACCAGCAGCTAGTTGGCGTGGTTGGTGCGAGCGTTGTGGCGTCGATCCACATCGGCATTGTTGAAATCCCGGAACTCGGATTCTCGGAAGTCATGCCGCTATTTGCGCTAAAGGTCCGTAGGCCAACCCACGATGTCTTGCTGGGTCGATCACTCCTGCAGAACTTCATTGTGACTTTCGACGGACCAAGCGGCCTTTTTCATTTTGCACGACCGAACTTCGGCTACGACCTGCCGGAATTCGACGAATAACTGGCCCGCCACGCTGCCCAATCCACCACCTCACGCCCCACCACCGCCAAGTCGTCCGGCTCAAACTTTGCGCTGAACAGGATCAGGTTCTGACAGGGCCAGCGGGCACTGGGAGCCAAGATGCCGTCGAAGCCTAGGAACTCGGCGGCGTCGCCGATCTCTTGGGTGCGGGCATAGTCGAGGCTG
>JANLPX010000162.1:0-2472 GCA_031367485.1 Alphaproteobacteria bacterium
GGTGTCGGAGCGCTGGCGCACGACCGAGCAGGTCGAGCGGGCCTTCGTGGACGATCGAAACTATACCTTCCTGTACCAAGACGGTGAGGGCTATCACTTCATGAACCCTGAAAATTACGATCAGGTCGTGGTGCCGCCTGAAGTAGTCGGTGATGCCGCGCCATGGTTGCAAGACGCGATGATCGTGCAGATATCAACCCATGACGAGGTTCCGATCGCGCTAGAACTACCGCGTCTTGTGACCTGGGAAATCGCTGAGACCGAGCCGGCGGTGAAAAACCAGACGGCGTCATCTTCCTACAAGCCCGCGATCCTGACCAATGGCGTTCGCATCCTGGTGCCGCCCTATATCGCGGCCGGCACGCGCGTTGTGATCCTGACCGAGGACAATTCCTACCACGAACGCGCCAAGGACTAGGGCTGAGCAACTAAAACGGCCGTGGAAAACTTCGATGTCGTGATCGTCGGGGCTGGTGCAGCGGGCATGATGTGCGCCATCGAGGCCGGCAAGCGGGGGCGCCGCGTGCTGGTCATTGATCATGCCAAGGCGGCAGGCGAGAAGATACGCATCTCGGGCGGTGGGCGGTGCAACTTCACCAACACCCACACCGCGCCTGGCAACTTCATTTCGAACAATCCCAGTTTTGCGATTTCGGCCCTGCGTCGATATGGAACAAAGGACTTTATCGGTCTCGTTGATCGCTACGGGATTGCCTGGCATGAGAAGAGTCTGGGCCAGCTGTTTTGTGATGGCTCAGCCCGTCAGATCATTGATCTGCTCTTGACTGAGATGCGGCAGGCTGGGGTCACGATCCGTCTGTCGACCTCAATTGATGGGATCGAGAAGGTCAGCCAGGGGTATAGGCTCACCTCGGGCGGCACTTCGATCAACTGTGACGCGCTGGTGATTGCTAGCGGCGGTAAGTCGATCCCAAAAATGGGAGCGAGCAGTTTTGGCTATGATGTCGCGCGCCAATTCAGCGTTGCTGTGGTCCCCACCCGGCCCGCCCTTGTACCGCTGACCTTTGAGATCGGGCTACTGGAGCGTTTGAAACTGCTCGCGGGTGTCGCCACCGACGCCATCGCCAAGGTCGGTAAGGCGAGTTTCCCCGAGGCTATGCTGTTCACGCACCGGGGCCTGTCGGGGCCAGCGATCTTGCAGATCTCCTCGTATTGGCGGGAAGGCGACGAGATCGAGTTGGACATGGCACCCAAGTCCGATGTGTTTAATTTGCTGCGCCAGGCGCGCACGACCTCTCCGAAGCAGTCCCCTGCGACCGCCCTAGCCGAATTCCTGCCTAAGCGATTGGCACAGCACATTGTCGACACCCTTGGGCTGAAAGGGAATCTGGCCGATTGTTCGGATAAATCCCTGCGGCTCGTGGCTGATGCTGTGAAGTGTTGGAGGGTAAAGCCCGTCGGCTCCGAAGGGTACCGCACAGCCGAAGTCACCCTGGGCGGCGTGGATACTGAAGCCCTGGACAGTCGCACAATGGCCGTGAAAGCCGTGCCTGGACTCTATTTCATTGGCGAAGTCGTGGATGTGACGGGCTGGCTTGGTGGTTACAATTTTCAATGGGCCTGGGCCAGCGGATGGTGCGCGGGGCAGGCCGCCTAGGGTGTAGGATTTACCAAGGCCGCGCGCTCGTCAGCCGTCAAAACGCGCCAACCTCCTTCAGGCAGATCGCCGAGCGACAGACTACCGATCCGCACCCGAAACAGATCGATGACACTCAAACCCACCAGATCGCACATCCGGCGGATTTGGCGATTGCGGCCTTCGCTGAGAACGAACCGCAGGGTTTGCTCGCGGACACGGCTGACCTTGGCCGGAGCCAACTTTCGACCGTCCAATCGAAGGCCGTGGCGCAATAGACCCAGTCGCCCCTCGGTGATCGGCCCACTGACCTTGACGAGGTATTCCTTGGTCAGCTCCGATGTCGGTCCGATGATCGCCTTGGCCAGCACCCCATCATCGGAAAGGATCAGCAGGCCGCGCGAGTCCATGTCGAGCCTGCCCAAGGGCGGGAGACGGGTGTCAAGCGTGGGGATGTGCGGGCTGTCTCCCACGAGCGCCTCAGCCGTTAGCAAGCGGATCGCAGGGATCTGGCCCTCCTCGGGCTGGCCTGAGACGATGCCGACCGGTTTGTGTATGAGCACACTGAACGTTGCCTCCAGCTTGGCCTGGGCGACATCGCTGAGCACAAGCGTCTGACCGGGCAATATTTTGCGCCCCGCATCGTCAACCCGTTCGCCATCGATGTGGACCAGACCTTGGTTGATCAGGGTTTCGGCTTCGCGGCGCGAACAGACCCCGCTTTGAGCCAGCCAGCGATTAACCCGCTGAGGTTCGGTTTGGTCATAAAGGCGGGTCCAGGCCATGTCGGTTCCAATCTCTAAGCTTCTGTAGGGGCTCAGTGTTGGCTTGGGCAAGCGTTGAGCACGCAAAAGCGGTCGCCTAAAGGATCGGTA